>JALYJH010000555.1:0-893 GCA_030775415.1 Acidobacteriota bacterium
GGGTGGGTTCGCCCGTCGATGCGGTGATCGACACCAACGTACGCGACGAAACCGCCAACATCCTCAAGACCCTGTCTCCCAAAGAGGAGAAGGTGATCCGTCTGCGCTTCGGCATCGGCTGCGAGCGCGAGCACACGCTTGAGGAAATCGGCCAGGAGTTCGACGTCACGCGCGAACGCATCCGCCAGATCGAAGCCAAGGCCCTGCGCCAGCTCCGTTCGCCGGAACGCGCCCGCCACCTGCGCGCGCTGCTCGCCGCGCGGTAGTTAAACCAACTCAACTTGTCCGTGACGCAGACGGGCCGACGCCATAGCCTTGTCGCACGTGAGCAGAGTTGCGTCCAGCGCCTCCGCTAGCGCGAGATAACAAGCGTCGTACGCCGAAAAATTGTAGCGAAAATCCCAGGTTCGGGCGAGAAGAGGCACGTGCCCATAGCGGTGGACCCGCAATACGCGAAGATCGTCCAAGGCCCGCCCGGCGCGCTCGCCGGTCACGATACCTAAGGCAACGCAGCGGCGTAGGGAGCTGGCCAACTCAATATCCAACAAGTGCGGGGCGTGAACCTCCGCTACCAGGCTCAATTGAGCCGAAATCGCCTCGCCCGCGCGCGTCCGCAGCAGGAACTCGAACGCGGCAGAGGCGTCGAGTACAATCATCGGCCCTCGCGGCCCTTGCGGACCGTTACTGCCGAGGGCTCGCGTAGGGTCACCTTCTCACGCTGCTCCAGCCGCTCAAGAAACTCGCTCATCGTGGGCAGATCCGCAAGGGGAATGATCTCTTGCATCAGGTAGCCCGAGAGCGACAAACCCAGATTTGCCGCGCGAGCCTTTAGTTTCCGATGCACCGCATCCGGAACATGGCGGATCTGGATCATCTTCGGCATGTCTTAAACC
>JALYJH010000555.1:903-2464 GCA_030775415.1 Acidobacteriota bacterium
GTGCAACACATGTCAAGCCGCACGGCGAAAGCGACCTCGCTCACATGCCCGGGAAATAGAATCGCGACCGAACCGCGCGCCAGGCGGCGGCAGCGGCACTTTTCTGCATCTCTTCACAGGGATCTGCTTCTAATACGGATAGCTGGTTTACAATCAAAAGGTAACTCCCACATGGTCCCCGTCGCCCCCAAATCCGCCGTGCAGCCGGCGCAATCTCTTCTAGGCCAGATCGGCAACACCCCGCTGATCCGTCTGGCTAAGGTGGACGACGACTTGGCAGGCGTCGAAATCTATGCCAAAGCCGAGTTTTTCAACCCCGGCGGTTCCGTCAAGGACCGCGCCGGCTTGAATATGATTCTCGAAGGCGAACGCGCGGGCAAACTCACCAAGGACCACGTCCTGCTCGACGCCACCAGCGGCAACACCGGCATTGCCTATGCGATGATTTGCGCCATCAAAGGTTACCGCCTTAAGTTGTGCTTGCCGGCCAACGCCTCTCACGAACGCAAACAAATCCTGAAAGCCTATGGCGCCGAGATGGTGCTCTCCGACCCCGGAGAAGGCTCGGACGGAGCCATCCGTCTCTGTCAAAAGATCTTCGCCGCTGGCGAAGAGAAGTATTTCTATCCCGATCAATACGGCAACTCCGCCAATTGGCGCGCCCATTTCGAGGGCACCGGCGCTGAAATCATCAAACAAACCAACGGCCGCGTAACCCACTTTGTAACCAGCATGGGCACCAGCGGCACCTTCACCGGCACCGCCCGCCGCCTCAAGCGCGACGTCCCCGGAGTGAAGTGCATTTCCGCGCAGCCGTCCTCCGGATTCCATGGCCTGGAAGGTTTGAAGCACATGCCTACGGCCATCGTACCCGCCATCTACGACCCCACGCTGGCCGATGATAACCTGTGGTTAGAAACCGAAGACGCCTACGCCATGACGCGCTGGCTGGGCCGCCACGAAGGCCTGCTGGTAGGAATGTCCTCCGGCGCGAATGTCCACGCAGCGCGCGAAGTCGGCAAAAAGCTGGCCGCCGCAGGACAAAGCGGCGTAGTGGTAACGATGCTGGCCGACGGCGCGACGAAATATTTGAGTGAGTCCTTCTGGAATGATTAAAATTAACGCCGCCGCGTGGCAGGCCATGGTAGCCCACGCCGAAGCGAAATTCCCCAATGAGTGCTGCGGAGCGATGATCGGGTCCATCGATGGCGACGTGAAAGCCGTGACGCTAGCGCAGCCGCTCGAAAACGCCTACTCGGGCGCACAGGGAGCGCGCTACGAGCTGCGCCCCGAAGACCTGCTCGAAGCCGACAAGAAAGCGCGCGCCGCCGGCCTCGACCTGATCGGCATTTTCCACTCGCATCCCGATTGCGATGCCTACTTCTCGAAAACCGATCTCGAGAACTCGTGCCCCTGGTATTCATTCGTCGTACTCTCGGTGAAGGGCGGCAAGTTCGATCACGCTAACAGCTTCCTGCCCAACGCCGAACAGACCGTCGCGGAGAAAGAAGAATTGATATGGCCAAAGTCCTGATACCGACGCCCCTACGCCAGTTCGCCG
>JALYJH010000556.1 GCA_030775415.1 Acidobacteriota bacterium
CCATGCCCAAATGGACATTCCTGGTTCCGCTGCTGGCAGCTTTAGCCGCGCCTGTCCACGCCTCCATCTCTTATACCTCTTGCACCAGTGGTTGCACCGCCACGAGCGGCAGCTATGCGATCTGGCCATCCGCCACTGGTTCAGCCGGTCTTACTTTTTCTCCGCTGCCCATTACTTTCACGGCTAGCGATCTCTCGAGCGGCGTGTACAACGACCCGACAGGGACGGTCTTCACCGGTTACAACGGCCCCTCTGCTATCGACACCAACATGTTCGTCTCCGCGAGCGCCCTCGTGCAAAGCGTGGGCGGCGGCGGCTCTGGTTTTGAAATCGTGCTTCCCGCCAATACCTATGCTGTGGCTTTCAGCATTACGACGGTCTCGGGCGTTGGACCCAGCAGCGTCGAGTTAGGAGATCACAACCTTAATCTGGCAAACTACGGAGTCGTGATTCCGAGCGGTGGATCGGTTCAGTTTTTCAGCATCATCAGCACCACCCCGCTCGGCGAACTGTTCGTCGGCGAACAGGGGATCGGGGGCCACTTGCAGCTCAATGATTTCGAAATCGGCCAGGAATCGCCCACCCCGGAACTCTCCAGCGTAAGACTGCTGGGCAGCGGGCTCCTGCTACTGGGTCTTCTGCGCCGCCGCATCTACAAACCAAACAGTGCCGCCGCCTGAAGCAATTTGCGCCGGATAGCGCTGCGGGTCAAAGGGTGAATCACGCACGGACCGCAGCGCCGCCGCCTTATCCGCGCCAGTCACCAGCAGCGCGGTGTGGCGCGCGGCCAGCAGTACTCCCGGCAGCAGCGTAATGCGCCATTGCTGAAATTTCTCTACCCATACGGCCGCGGCGATGTCCACCTGGTTTTGAATCAGCGCTTCCCCGGGAAACAAGCTCGCCGTATGCGCGTCTGGGCCCATGCCACGGTGCATCACGTCAAAGCGCGGCAACTCACCCTCTGCCAGCCCAAAAAACTTGCGGATATCGGCGGCGTAACGCGCTGCCGCCTCCGCCGGGTCTAATTCCGCTTGAATCCGATGAATGTTCGCCGCCGGAAATTTACCGGCTCTCAGCCAGCTCTCCTCAGTGAACTTGAAATTACTCTGCGCATCTCCCGGAGGCACGCCGCGTTCATCCACCCAAAACAAATGCACGCGCTCCCACGCGAACGGCGTCCGCGCATACCTCTCGAACATCGGACGCGGTGACGATCCTCCGGAAATCGCCAGCGCCGCCCTTCCGCTTTGCGCAATTGCCTCCCGCAGCCATTCGAGAATCTGCGTGCCGCAAGCCTCCGCCGCCGCGGCCCCGTCGGCAAACGCGCGGACGTCCATCAGCCCAGCACTCGCTCGAATACCGGATCGCGCCCCAGAATCGACAATTCCTCGTGCATCAGACATTCCTCGGAATCCGGCGGCAGTAATGCGGAATACACACGCTCCCCGGTATTCACTTCAAGCGTTCCCTTGCCCTCTAACTTGATCGACATCTCCCGGCCAGCGCCCGTAAATATCACCGAGTGCATCCCCGGATCCCCCGCCACCGGCGACAGCGTGATATTCGCCCTCGGCAGCGCGCGTTCCAGCCACCGCGCAAAGTACAGGGATCGTGTTCCCGGACGTACCCCGCCATGCTGGATGCGAACCGTCCCGCCGCGGCTCTCCCCCAGCCATCCCTCCGGACAAGCGTCCATCAAATGCGCCACCGCCTCGCGCCATCCCGTCAGCCGCGTCCACGCCAGATCCGCCACCTGCCGCCCGTCCTTGCGCATGCGCCGCAAAAATTCGATTGCCGAACTCGGATGCCGCGCCGCCCGCGTGTTGAAAATGATTTTATTCGCTAGCGGAAACAGCGGATCGAGCGAGCGATCCAAAAACGCCCGCGGCCCCCGGCACCACAGCACCACCGGTAGATCCGGGGCAATCAACGGCACCAGTAACCGAGCCACTTCATCGGTCTGCTCCGAATCGGCCGTAATCTCGATCCCCTCCGCGCAAATCTGCTGCTCTCCGCCAAACGGCATCCAGCACTCCGCGAACACCCGTCCCGTGAATTCGCCATCTTCGCGCGGAGTCAGCACGATGGCCCTGCTGGGATGCCCATGCATCAGGACCCCGATGGTCTTGCGTGCCTGCTGCGCATCTAGAGCATCGTCGTGTTCAGACACCGCGATCAGCGTCATGGAACACGCCCGCAGTACCCCGCCCGCTCCCTGGTCGCGCGCCAGCTGCGCCCATAGGTCGCGTAAATCCTTCAGGATTTTTTCCGGATTGATGGCCGACGCAGCGGGGCTCACTTGTTCCTCCCGCGCATCTAGCTATTCCTCCGCCGCATTTAACTATTTCTCCCCCGCATCTAGCTATTTCTCCAGTGATGTCCTTGCCGCGCCAGCATCTCATCCGCCGCCGCCGGGCCCCACGTACCCGGATTGTAATTCGGATATTCGAACTTGCGATTGCC
>JALYJH010000557.1 GCA_030775415.1 Acidobacteriota bacterium
GGCGCTGGAGAAGGCGTGGGCGGAGGTGGCGGAGGCGGAACTTTAGTTGTATCGCCCGCTCCTCCCGAGGCGCCGGTTGTGCCGCCCACTCCGCCGGAACTTGGCATCCGAGTAGCCATAGTCAAGGCTGCGTCCGACATGGAGTGTAGGATGCGCCGCGCCAGATTCCCTTTGTCGAAGTTCCGCGCGATCGGTTCATCCCGGTACACGCGCAGCGATTCGCCGGGATTCAGAATTTTCGAATTGCCCCGCGGCAGTAAGGCATGCTGCACTTCCACTTGCCCGTCTTCCACTTCCACGAGCGTGGTTTCGTCGTCGTCGTTCACGGAAATCTCGAAGGTGGTCCCGCGTACGGAAATGACGGCCGTCGGGGTCAACACGCGATTTGGATTGGGCACGTTTCCCAGGTGTTCTATGTGTACCCGCACCCGCCCTACCAGCACATCCAGGAAGTCCCGCCAATTGGGAGGGTTCTTGCGGAAAACCACGCGCGAATTGGGGAACACCTCGAAAGTGCTGCCATCGGAAACTTGGAGCAGGGCGTGGCCATCTACACCAGTCAGGATCAAATCCCGAACTTGAACGGAATCGCCAACCGACAAAGCCCACGGTTGGGTATCCTTGACGATCGAAACCTGCCCGGTTTGGGTGATGACCTTGGCTGCGTAATTGGTTGTACTGAAAGGAAGTAACTGCGCCGGGCACACCGCGGCTCCGGCCGCCAGTAGGAGCCCCAGTACCACCCATCGATTCAGATGCACCACGCGCAGCATAAATACTATTCGGTCAGTGTAGCATTAAACTCCATATGCAGGTGGGGGCCCGCGCGCATTCTTAACAAGAATTTCCTCTGGAATCACGAGTTTCGGGGCCCGACTGCCGATAGATACAGTTACAATGGACGGATTGGATGTATAAGTTGTCCACAGCCCAGTGGCGCTTGGCCACAGTACTGCTAAGTACTTTGGTTGCTAGCCCTGCGCTAGGCCAAGCCGTGCCTGCACCCGCCCCGGTGCCTGCTCCCCTAGCCGACTGGCGGCACATCGGCAACTTTACAGTGGAACTGGGGCTGGCGGGAGCCGCGTCGGGACCGGTGCTGCGCGTCTGGTATGGAAGCGGCGGAACCCTGTTCGCGCAGACTGAAGCGGGACGTGTGTTTCAGACGCCGGACCTGGAAAATTGGCAAAGAGACACGACCGCGGCGCCTCCCGCCGTCGGTAATGCCAAGACGCAAACCGTTCCCGAAGCGGGGGCGCAGACACGCGCGCCGGCCGGCGACAATAACCGCATGTATGCGTTCGGAAACTTTGTCTACCGCTCCGAAGACGGCGGCGCGCACTGGGAAAACATGACGGCCTTCCGCGGCGCTTCTCTCATTGGCAGCGTAGTGGATCTGGCCATTGCTCCCGGCAATAGCGATGAAATCGTCACCGCCGGAGCGGCTGGGGTGTTTCGTTCGGTTGACGGCGGGCAATCCTGGAGCGGGCTGAATCAGGGACTACCGAATCTTCCGGCGACGCGCCTGCTGGATCTTCCCGTGGGCGATCAAGGCGCGCGCATTGCCTTGCGAGACGATACGGCGGCGGCGTGGCCTCCGGGTAACAAGGAAGCCTGGGTTCCGGCGAGCAATTCGGACCTGGTTAATGAAACGCAACTTCGCGCGGCGCTCTCCTCGCTGCGCGGCGTCAACGTCACGGCTATCGCCATCGCGGGGGATTTCATTTATACCGGCATGCAGGACGGCGACGTCAGCGTTTCGGCGGATCGCGGATTGAGCTGGCAAACCTTTTCTTCGGCAGGCTCGGGAGCCGTGGAACGCTTCTGGGTGGATGCGCAGGATCCACGCGTGGCCTTAGCGGCGCTGGGCGCTGCCCCCGCCGATCCGTTGCGTAGCACTGCCCCGCCGCATGTGCTGCACACCATGAATGCGGGCGCGTTCTGGGACAACTTCACTGCCAACCTGCCCGATGCGGCGCACGGCGTCGCGGCGGACGGCGCAAGTGGCGTCCTCTATGCCGCAACTGACAGCGGCGTATACATGGCCTATGCGGATCTAAACGCTTTGGGGTCGGTCGAAACCTGGATCGCGGTGCCCGGACTTCCCGCGAGCGCCGCCATGGATGTGAAGCTCGACCCGCAGGCTAATCAACTGTGGGCCGCGCTCGACGGTTACGGCGTGTATTCGACGCTGGCTCCGCACCGCTTGCGCGATCCCAGCGTCGTGAGCGCCGCGGATATGATCGCCCGCGCGGTTGCACCAGGGTCGCTGATAAGCGTGCTCGGTGCGCGGATTGACAGCGTGCGTGCGAGCGGCGTGCTCGCGCCAGTCCTGGCTGCGAGCATGAGCGAATCGCAAATCCAAATTCCGTTCGAGGTGCGTGGCGACACCCTGTCGCTTGTTGCGAGCTTCGCGGGCAATGCCGTAAAACTGCCATCCCTTTCTTTA
>JALYJH010000558.1 GCA_030775415.1 Acidobacteriota bacterium
AAGGTGCTCGGACGTGGCGCTGTCGCTGGGACCGAGCATTCACGAGTTCGGATGGAAACGCGGAGATTGGGATCTGCTGGCAGCCGGCGTGGTGGGCGGACACGTGGTTGAATGCGGCGCGCAGGCTACGGGCGGGAATTGCCAGTTGGATTGGGAAACGATACCGGACCTGGCGGGGATTGGGTATCCGATTCTGGAGGCTGAGCCCGATGGGCGGTTTGCGATCACGAAGCATCCGGGGACGGGTGGGCGCGTGTCGGTAGCGGGGGTTACGGAACAGTTGGTGTATGAAATTGGGGATCCGCGGGCTTACATCACCCCGGACGTGATTGCGGATTTCACTACGATTCAGTTGCAGCAGGCGGGGGCGGAGCGAGTGCAGTTCTGGGGCGTGAAGGGGCGGCCGGCTACGGAGTATTTCAAGGTTTCCATCAGTTACGCAGACGGCTTCAAGGCTGTAGGCACGTTGACCTATGGGTGGCCTGATGCTGTGAAAAAAGCTCGCGCGGCGGATGGGATTTTGCGGACGAGACTGGAGCGGCTAGGGCTGAAATTTTCGGCGATTCATAGTGAATACGTGGGGGCTAATGCTTGCCACGGGGATTTGTTGTCGGGTGAGCCTTCGCCGGATATTCCTGAGGTGACGCTCCGGGTGGGGGTGCGCGGGGACGATGCCGGGGCTGTGGAGCGGTTCACGCGGGAGATTGCGCCGCTGGCGCTGAATGGGCCTCCGGTGGTCACGTATCCGGCGAGCGGGAAACCTAAAGTGGAGGAAGTGGTGGCTTATTGGCCGGCGCTGATTCCTAAAAGTGAAGTGACGGCTCGCGTCACTGTGAAGGAGGCTTGAGTGGCGCGGGTGCAGCTTCGGGAGATTGCGCATGCACGCAGCGGGGACAAGGGCGACTGCTCCAATATCGGTTTGATCGCGCTGCGGCCGGAGCATTATCCGGTGCTGGTGCGGCAGGTCACGGCGGAACGGGTTAAGGAACATTTCAAGGAATTGTGCAGCGGACGGGTGGAGAGGTTTGAGCTGCCCAACTTACATGCGCTCAATTTTTTGCTTTTTGAAGCGCTGGATGGGGGGGGAACGGTTTCGCTGCGGACGGATGCTCAGGGGAAAACTTTTAGCGCGGCGCTGCTGCGGATGGAGATTGAGGTTTAGGGCGGGGACGCCTGGCGGCGTCCCCGATCCCGACTTTAGAGAGCGGCGTCGCCGTGATCGCCGTTGCGGATGCGAATGGCATCGTCAATCGAAGTGACGAAAATCTTGCCATCGCCGATTTTACCGGTGCGGGCGGCGGTGGTGAGTGTCTCCACCACGGAGGCCGCCAGAGCGTCTTTTATCACCATCTCAAGCTTGACCTTAGGTAGCAGATCAACCTTGTATTCGGCGCCACGGTAGACTTCCGTGTGGCCCTTCTGGCGCCCGTGTCCGCGGACTTCGGAGACGGTGATGCCTTCGACGCCGATTTTAATGAGGGCGTCCTTCACTTCGTCGAGCTTAAAGGGCTGGATGACTGCTTCTATTTTTTTCATGGTTGTCCGATCTTAGTGCGCCGATCCGGGCAAAGTGACCCGGGCACTCGCCGAGGAGGAGACCGGAGGAGCGACGGCTTCCATCGACATGCCACCGGGGCGTCCCATCGCGGAGATGACGTACTCGGGGTAAGCCGAGATGCCATGCTCGTGGAGATCGAGACCGTAGTTTTCGCCTTCGGCGGAGACGCGCAACAGACCCATGGCGTTGATGAGGTACATCACGATCAGGGCGACTACGAAGGTGGCAATCGTAATGATCGCGCTGCCGACGATCTGGGCGATCAGCACCTGTGTGCCGCCGCCGTAGAACAGTCCCTTCAAAGGAGCGGAGTTGTCTGCCGCGAAAGGTCCCGTCGCGCCGTACTGGCCGGAAGCGAAGAGGCCCAGTGAAAGCGTTCCCCAGATTCCGCACAGGCCGTGAACCGGAACGGCACCGATGGGATCGTCAATGCGGAGGTACTCGAGAAGTTCCACGCCGTAAACTACGATGACGCCGGCGACCGCACCGAGCAGAATCGAACCGGTGGGGCTGACCCAGTAGCAGGGGCAGGTGATGGCGACAAGTCCGGCGAGGAAGCCGTTGACGGTGAAACTCATGTCCCACTTCTTACTCATGAAGTAGGCCACGAACATAGCGGCGAAACCGGCGGAGCAGGCGGCCAGCGTAGTGTTGGCGGCAACGCGTCCGATGCCTTCGAAGTCCATCGCGGAAAGCGTGCTGCCGGGGTTGAATCCGTACCAGCCGAACCACAGGATCAAACCGCCGGAGCAGGCGATGGTGAGATCGTGCGGCATCATGGGTCCACCGCCGTCGCGTTTGAAGCGGCGGCCCAGGCGCGGGCCGAGAACGATGGAACCGGCGAGCGCGATGAATCCGCCGATGGTGTGAACTACGGTCGAAC
>JALYJH010000559.1 GCA_030775415.1 Acidobacteriota bacterium
CAGTGACGTTGTATTTGCAACCACCCAGCGGCGAGGCGGTGGAGGGTCGCACGGCCTCGAAAAATAACATTGAGAATATTTTTAAATATGAGAAGCTGTTGGGTCCGAAGTATAACGCGATCCTCAGCTTGCAGGATCGTCTGGCTCCACATCAGACTGCCGACCTGATGGCGGGGGCGCGCTTTGAACTTCCCGAATCCGCTATTAATGCTCGCCAGACAATCCGCCTACGTCTAGAAGACGTCGATGGGGCCATGGCGGAGTTGTCGGAAGCGCCGGCGGCAACAACGCGCTGAACGGCGCTAAAGCCGCTCACCGCGAGGCGCGTGATTAAGGTTGAACTGGGGCCGGCACCAAGGCGACGGCGTCCAGAGTGCGCGGCTGATATTTCAGCACATAACTTTGAATGGCTTTCTGGAACCAGCTCATGCCCATGGAGCGCGCTTCGACTAACGCTTTGTCGTTCTTCCAGCCGTCATGCTCGATGCGATAGCAGGCAATCACGCCGCCGGTGCGATCCGCGCCGCGCCTGCAGTGGACGAATACGGGGCCGGTGGAATTGTCTTCCAGGAGCGCGAGAACTTTTTGCACGCTCTCGTTTTGGGGGGTGGCCATACCGTACATCGGTACACTGATGTATTTCATTCCGGCGGCGGTGACGATTTTGTTTTCGAGCGCCGAACGGTCCCCAGGCTCGCGCAGATCGACTACCAGCTTGATGCCCATTTTATTCAGGCTATTGAAACCTTCCGGGGTGGGCTGGGCGCCGCGGTATACATGATCATTGACTTTTTGAAAGTTGCCGACGCCTTCGACGCCGGGCGCGGCAAAGAGCGCACCGGAGAAAGCCGCAGTGACGAATAAAGCGGCCCAGCGCCGCGTCGTGGAAGATGTTATTAGTTTCATGCGTACCTCGTTCGCACTAACTCAGATGCTAGTGTTTCGCGACTAGTTGCCGCAAGTTTTGCACTCTTTCCTCGAATTTGCGACCCCTTAGACTCATGGGGTTGCGAGCTGTTTGTAACGCAAGCCCGCTGGCTTGTCTCTCACTGTTAGAGCTGGGACTTAGGATTGTCCTCGCATCTTAATAAAAGGACCCCTATGAAAAAGCTTATTTACGCAACAATCTTGACAGCCGGTGTGATGATGGCACAGGAGCAGTCGGCCACGCAGTCGTCGTCTACCGAGACGAAAACTGAAAGTAAAGATCACGGAAAAGACGTGAAGTCGCAAACCACCACCACCAACACGGCGGCGGATTCTGACGGTAACGCCTCCAAGGACACAACGGTTTCGACCACCAAAACCAAGAAGCACCACGGTAAGGTGAAGTCGACGACGACCACCGATTCAACATCTAGCGTCGCCCACTAGACCTTCGCTATTTCGATTCGTCGCGGTCGCCGGGGAACTGGAAGCGGTGCTCATGCTTTCCCGGCGAACCGCGGTTCTGGCGCGGCGAGGTTTGGGTGGCGGAAACAGTCAACAACAGGGTGCAGAAATTCGTGAAGAAGTAAGTTATTCCCCCGCAGACAGGCTGTCCGTGGCGAGCATGAAATCAGCCACGGGATGTCCGCCGACCAGGTGCTCCTGGATGATGCGCTCGAGAACTTCGGGTGTTGCCGAGTGGTACCACACGCCTTCAGGATAAACCACGGCAATAGGCCCTTTGGCGCAAATCCGCAGACAGTTGGCCTTGGTGCGGTACATGCAATGCTTGCCTTCCATCAATCCCGCTGTCACTAAGCGCTTCTTAAGAAACTTCCAGGAAGCTTCGGTGGACTCAGCTGGCGCGCATTTGGGTTCGCTCTGCTCGGCGCAGAGAATGATGTGGCGTTTGAGGTGTCCGATGAAGAACCCGGGCTTTTTCAAGCGCAAGTTCCAATTCGTCGGGCCTAGGCTCCTCCATCTCCATTGCTGAGTTGAGAATAGCACGTGGAACCCTAAGTCTTTTGCCAGCATTCTGGGGGAAAAACGGGAGGGGCGCACCCGGAGTACCGCCACAGCAATTTCGCCTTTACAGCTTGCCCTCTTGACAAACGGCTAACTCCAATCCTAGCATTGGGTTTGGGGCGCAGGAGGCGGACTTGATCAAACTCGACATCATTAATGAAGTGGTGAACCGGACGGGCATTACCAAGACCAAGGCCGAGATGGCTGTGGAAACCGTGTTTGAAAGCATGAAGCGGTCCTTGGGGCGCGGCGAACGTATAGAGCTGCGCGGCTTCGGAATCTTTAACGTACGCCCGCGCAAGACCGGCATCGGACGCAATCCGCGTACTGGCGCCGAGGTGGCGATCCCTCCGGGTAAAGCAGTGCGCTTCAAGCCCGGCAAGGAATTGCAGGCGCTCGAATAAGACGCGCTGTGTCGACGAACGGCTATCCGCAGCCGAGCGGCGCCTTCGAGGGAGATCTCCTCGAAGCCATGGAT
>JALYJH010000560.1 GCA_030775415.1 Acidobacteriota bacterium
TTCCGTCAATCCCACGTGCAGCGCGTAATCGCATTCAGCCGCCAGCATGCGGTACACGCGAATCAGATCCTGCACGCCGCTGACTTTCGCGCTCAAGATGATTTGATCGCGCCGCAGTCCATATTGTTCGGCGGCTTTCGCGGATTCCAGGGCGCTCACTACAAGGGCCCGCAGCGTAACCATGCGCGCGTCGAGCGGCTCCGCCAGTAGGTTATTCTCGTCCATCAGGCGCGTCAGCAGCGCCGAATCGAGCGAGCCCCAGTTGACCCCGATGCGTACCGGACGGTCGTATTCCAGTGCCGCTTCAATCATCACCCGGAAATTGTCGTCGTGCTTCTTGCCGATATTGACGTTCCCTGGATTAATGCGGTATTTCGCCAGTGCCCGCGCCATCTCCGGATATTTCTTCAGCAATAAATGGCCGTTATAGTGGAAGTCCCCGATAATGGGCACGCGGACGCCAAACTTATCCAGCGTCTCGACGATCCTCGGCACCGCGCGTGCCGCGTCTTCCGTATTGACGGTGACGCGCACTAGTTCCGAGCCGGCCTGCGCCAGCGCCATCACCTGATTGACTGTCGACGCCACATCGGCCGTGTCGGTATTGGTCATCGACTGGACCACCACGGGATGATCCCCGCCGACCTTGATTTTCCCGACGCTAACCGCTACCGAACGACGGCGTGGTTGTGCTGCCATGAAACCTCCGCAAAGCTGTAAATGTACATTGTACCGTGGTAAGCTTTGTGGGAAATGGTACCTGCTGTCCCGCGGCGGCGCCTTCCGTGGCTTCGGCTCGTTGCCTGCCTTACAGCCGCCGTAGCTCTGCGTGCTCAGGATCCCGGCGCCAAGTCCCTTCCCGCCCTCCAGGAAGCCGCCGCCAAACGAACCGCCGAATGGATTGCCTTGACCACCGGTCTGGAACCGCGGCTCGTGCGGCTCTTGCCCTGCGACGCGCGCGTGCGTTCTTCGATCGAGGAAGTAGCCAAGGCAGCGGACAGCCATACGCTGGCGCTCACTAGCTATTGGAATATGGCGTCGATTCAGTCCAAGGCGCAGCTCGACGCCGTCCGCGCATTGCTGGCGCGTGAGGAAGGACGGGGCGAAGATTGGCCGAAAGAGAAAGCGGAAGCCGCGCTGGAGTTAGCCGCGACCAGCGCCCAGGCCGATACTCTAAAAGCCTCCATAAAGCAAATGCCCGCGCTCGCGAATCCGCAGAAGGATCTGGAGGCCTTGGCGGCCACCGATCGGCTGCTCGCGGACCAGGCGCAGGATCGCGCAACCGGCGGCAGCCTTTTGCTTACCGCTGTGCGCGATCTATTGAAGGCATCCGAAGCCCGCCAGTCCTCCATTGACGAGCACTTGAAATCCGTAACCGCCGAAGGCCAGCGCTGGAGCGCGTATTATGCCGCCCGCCAGGCTCGTGCGCAAATCGAATGCTTCCTCGTCAACCCCTCCGCCGCCACCACGCCCCCGGCAGCCCGGCCCACTCCGCCGCCCGCCCCCGCGCGTCCGCTTCCCCCAGGGAGCAAACCATGATGACGCGTTTTCTTGCAGTTCTGCTGTTCACTTGCGCCGCTATGGCACAAGAAGAAGCCCGCGAAAATTGGCGTAGAACAGATCCCGGTCTGGAGCGTGACGCTGCCAGCGGCGGCGCCACCCTGGGCGCACGCGCCGACAAAGCCGCCGCGGAAGCAGCTAAGTATTTCGCTGCGCGGGAAGCTGCTCTGCAGAGTCTCGCCCGCGACGCCGCGCAGAAAGCTTCCGCGCTCGCGCCATTGCCTCTTACGCCGGAGACTTCGCCCAGCCTGGACAGCTACCTTGCGCGGTTAAACACCGTGCTGAGCTCCAACATCGACACCATTGCCCGTGACCCCGACCGCGGCATCCAGCAACTGCGCCAGGCCTTGGAGCGTGAGCGCGCCGCCGTAGCCGCTCTGAGCTCGGCATCGAAAGATGCGCAATCCGCCAGCGAAGCCCTGCCGAAAACTGTGACTAGCGCCGAACAGGCACGGCTGCGGACAGTGGAGCTGTATCAGAAATTAGAATCCAGCCTGCGGCAATCGGCTCGGCTTACGGTACAATCGGGAACCGCTTGGGCGGGCTATTACCGCTCGCTATCGGACGCCGCCCGCAGCGCCGCCGTGCCGGTGACCTCTGCCGTTCCAGCGCCGAATGCACCGCCCTCGGTGATTCCTCCCGCGCTGGTTGCGCGCGAGCTTCCTGCGGTGCCGCTCTCACGCTACCTGGGCGCATGGACTTACCCGTCCACCGGCGCGCACTTTCACGGAACCAGGCCACTGTCAGCCGAATTAGTAGTGCGCGAAGAAAACGGGCGCATCGCCGGAACTCTGTCCGCGCGCTTCATACTGCCGCCGGGGAGCACGGACAATCCCACGGTCCAGTTCAACTTTGACGGCGCG
>JALYJH010000561.1 GCA_030775415.1 Acidobacteriota bacterium
GCCCAATACATTGGGCACTCTTGGTACGGTCGATTGAGACGACGATGAAGGATCATTACGCAATTCTTGGTGTCGCACGGGACGCTCCGCCCGAAGTCATTCGGGCCGCCTTTCGCGTGCTCGCGCAAAAGTACCATCCGGATCGCAACACAAATCCGGACGCCGGGCGGCGCGCCGAGGAAATCAACAGCGCGTATACCGTCCTTAAAGATCCGGATATGAGGGCGCAGTACGATCAGCAATTGCCACCGCTCGCCGGCGTGGCGACTGGGACCTTCACCGAGAACAGCGAGCGCAATCCTGGTTCTCCTCACACCTTCCAGAGTCCGGCGGCCCCGATCCGACGCACCGTCGGCCCAACGGTGTATGAGTTGTTGTTTCAGGACGGCGTCGTGCGAGAGCACACCGAGTGGATCCACTACGTCCAGAAGGTCAAGCACGACGCTCGACCCTTCGTAGGCGTTGGTAAGCACTTGGCGAACGAGGCCGTTGCTAAGCAGAGGCTTTGGCTGCGGCTTGCCAATGGGGACCAACTCATTGAGCGAAGCGGAGACACGCTTCCGGTCGCGACCGGCCACCCAATCACGCTCGTGAGTATCTATCAGCCCGGATTGTCGAAGCCGGCTGTGCCGTTCGTCCTTGTCAACCGGGCGAGCGGTCAGTGGTTCGAGCTCAAGCGTCCGTTCGATGTCGCGAGCGGCCTTCTGACAGGGTGGCAGGAACTAAAGCAGTTCAGCCGATTATTGGTCGTATTGGCTGGCGCACTTGCGATTTTCTACTTCATCGTCCTGCGCCATGTCGGTTTCTTCGGCTGGCTTCTTGGCCTCCTGATCGGCGTACCGGCGATTTTTAGCGTGGTCACGTTGGTGACCCACAGGGAGACGAATCGGTTGGAGAAGGATATCCGAGGCGGCCTTGCGGTCGCGGGCATGACGTAGTCGATCAACATCAGCAACAGAAGAGGATGACCATCATGAGCGAGCCATCAGGCACCTACGGCGGTAAGCGCTACGACGCTTTTGTCACGCGCGAGTATCAGGGAAAGGAAGACACGGCGAAAAAGGACTGGACGAAAGTGGGCGTTGCCTTTCCGCATAAGTCCGGAAAGGGCTTTACGTTAAAGATTGCGCCGCAGATCTCGTTGAGCGGAGACGTTGTAATCCTCGAGCACGAGGAATCGACTGGTGCTTAACGCAGCTCGCCGCCGTTGCGCCAAGCGCGCCGCGGCGGCTGTCGCCATTGGCATCCTCGCGCCGGCGGTTCACGCTGCCGATGACGCGGCGAACATGGACCCCATCGCCCTCTTGAAGCTCGATGGTAAGAGTGGAGGAGCGCTCGGTGGCCTCTCGAGTTGCAGCCCCGCCGTACTTTCAACGCGATACAACGGCAGTGTTCAGCAAGCGTTGAATGACAAATTTGATCGGATCGGCGGCATGATGACGAAGAAGGATTATCTGAGTGCGGTGGGTGAGGGGAAGACGGACGCCTCGATCTTCTCGTACTGCTTTACGAAGTACGGCAAAGACGCGGACGCGCCCGTCTATGCAGCGGGCGTGGGGCATTTTCTGACAGTCGCGGCCGTTGCTTCTCACAATGCGCAAATGGAGTCGCCGGAAATCCTCGAAGGACGTAAAAGGGCCAAGGCGCTGCTGGCCTACGCAAAGAGCGGCGGACAGGACACCGCGGAGGACTTGGCGGCACTGGCCCTTTTGGAGCCTAAGAATGAAGAAACCGTGACTTCGGGGGATTTTCAGAAGACTGCTCGAGAATCCGTGGGTTCATTCGAAGCAAACCAGTTCGGTTTCGATAGAACCTACCTTGGAAAGACATTGCAGATTACCGGGCCCTCATCATCGATCACGCCAACCACTGATGGCGCTGTGTTGAAGCTGGTCGGAATTCCAAGGGACCGGGATCATCAAGGACTGCAGGACTTCGTTTCTTGCTGGATCAAAGATAAAGACTCGCTCGACAAGGCCGCCTCCGTTTCGATTCCGCAGGATGTGATTGTGGCAGGGAAATACGAACACGTCGGATTCAACGCCGGCATCCAGCTTACTGGGTGCACCGTGGTAGCGATTCTTCCAAAGAAACCGGCAGGCCAGAAATAAGCTTAGGCAGGATTCCGGCTGGGTGCTTTTTTCCTCAGCCCACTTCGTGGGCGGGTTTTCTTGATTTGAGCGGCGCGCTTGCGCGCACGCCGCTCGTTAGCGAGTTCGATCATCAGGTCGACGAGCGGGCAGGGTGTCACTTTCATAAGGCTAGGATGCCCCAGGACGGGCGCGCCGACGAGACACATTTCTAGCGTGATTGCCCAATTATTCTGCAGGCCGAGATTCATGATGGGTCGGAGAACAGCCAACGGAAAAGCCCTATTCAAGCTCGCGGTGCAGCTTCCC
>JALYJH010000562.1 GCA_030775415.1 Acidobacteriota bacterium
CAGCAGAGAGACACCGGGCGGCACGGAACGGTAGAACCGAAGAGCAGACGGATACTCAACCCTGACACTCCAATACGGCAGTAGTATGCCACCAAAGTACCTGCGAGTCAAAGGTCAAACGGGGGGATGGGGGCGCAAAAACTGCCGTTTTGCTGGCTTTAACGCTTATATCCGATCTTGCGCAGGAGCCCGTGCCGCCACTCGCGATCGTTCGCCGATTCGATTCCCAGGGGCGGCTTTCCATCGACGACGCCCAGAATTCCTCGCCCCTGCTCAGTTTCGGCCAGGATTACCTCGACGGGGTTGGCGGTAGCGCAGAAAATATTGCACACTTCCGGGATCTCGCGGATCCGGCTTAGAACATTGATGGGATAACCGTCGCGGAGGGCGATCACAAAGGCGTGTCCGGCGGCCAGGGCTTGCGCGTTTTCGGTGGCGATGCCTTCGAGTTCCGTATCGTTGCCATCGACGCGGATCAGGCACGCTCCGGAGGCTTCGTTAAACGCAATGCCGAATTTCATCTGCGGAACTGTGTTGACGATGGCCTCGTAGAGATCCTCGACGGTCTTGATGAAGTGGCTGTGGCCCAGGATGATATTGCCGTTTTCGGGAATCACCAGGCGCACGGTTTTGAGGTCCATATGCCTTCTCACTATAAAATGAATCGTGCTGTCACATTCGAAGGGTCACTTCCAGCGGGGCCACTCGCAGAAGAAAAAATCGCCGCGCCTGATTCACGGGCGCCTGAGCGTGCATCGCGACGGCTACGGCTTTGTGACTCCCGAAGAGCCGGTGCCGGGACTCAAGGGCGACGTCTATCTGGGCAAGGAAGACGCCGACCGCGCCATGCACGGCGACCGTGTGGCGATCCGCATCAAGCGCCTGGAGCGCGACGGGCGCGCGCACGGCGAAATCGTGGAGGTGGTGAAGCGCGCGCACTCGAGTATTGTGGGCGAGTTTCGCGTACGTAAGCGCGGCAATTTTGTGATTCCACATGACGACCGCATCCGGCAGTGGATCGAAATCCCCAAGGGCATGGCAATTCCCGCCGCTGGCGTGTCCGTAGACCGTGTCGGCGCGCGCTCCGTCGAAGTGCATTCTGAAGAGGATCTAGACGGCATGATCGTCACGGCCGAGATTGTCGATTATGGCGACAGCGGCGACCGGCCCGCGGGGCGCATCATAGAGGTTCTCGGCCGCCCGGACGACTTCGGCATCGACGTTGAGATTCTCATCCGCGCGCACCACATTCCGCATCAGTTCCCGGAAGACGTGTTGCAGCAGGCGCGCGCGATTCCGGGGCCGATCCCGCACGACGAGATCGCCAAGCGCCGGGATTTTAGAGAATACGATATTGTCACCATAGACGGGGAGACGGCGCGCGATTTCGACGACGCCGTGTGGGTGGAGCGCTTGCCCAACCGGCACTGGGCTCTGCACGTCCATATCGCCGACGTGAGTTACTATGTGCGCCCGGGGACTCCTATTGACCGCGAAGCTTTTTTGCGCGGGACGAGTGTTTACTTTCCCGATAGAGCGGTGCCGATGCTTCCGCTCGAACTGTCGACCGATCAGTGCTCGCTGCGTCCGCACGAAGACCGCCTGGTGATGAGCGCCCTGCTTGAGATCGACAATCACGGCGATGTGGTGGCCCAGGATTTCACGCGTGGCGTGATCCGCAGCGCCGAGCGTATGACTTATACCGCGGTGCACAAGGTGCTCGAAGGCGATCCGGAATTGAACGCGCGTTACGCGCCTCTGGTGCCCCGCTTCCAGATGATGCGTGAGCTGGCTCTGCTGCTGAACAAGAAGCGCCAGCGCCGCGGGTCCATCGATTTCGATCTACCGGAACCGCTGCTGGAGTTCGACGAATTCGGCGCCATGACGGCAGTGACGCGGGCCCCCCGCAATATCGCGCACCGTCTCATCGAAGAATTCATGCTGGCCGCGAACGAGGCGGTGGCGGCGCACATCGAGGCGGCGGGCGAACCCATGATCTTCCGAATCCACGACCGCCCGGACCCCAAGCGCGTGATCGAATTCGAAGAGATCGCGACGCAGTTTGGCTATTCGCTGACCCCTGGAGCTGCGCCTGTGAAGAAATTCAAGACCGAAGTTGTCGCACTCGATAATCCGCTGCTCACGTCGCGAAATTACCAGAAGCTGGTCGCAAAGATCGAAGGCAAGCCGGAGGAGCGCATCCTTAGCTACCTGATGCTGCGCTCGCTCAAACAGGCTCGCTATAGCGATGTTAACGCCGGACACTTCGCTCTGGCCGCCACCAGCTACACGCACTTCACCTCGCCCATCCGCCGCTATCCCGATCTGATCGTGCACCGCATTTTGGGCGCGCATCTGGACGGGAAGCAATATCACGCGAACCTGCACGCGAT
>JALYJH010000563.1 GCA_030775415.1 Acidobacteriota bacterium
CTTCGTTGGGGAGGAACAGGGCCTCGACGCCGCCTAACGCTCCGCCGATCATGAGCAGCGGCGCCAGCACGCCGCCCGAAGTTCCGGAGCCAAGCGAGATGGCCCAAATGATGGCCTTTACAATCAGAATTCCGGCAATCATAGAGCCCGCAACGTCGTGCTGCAGCAGGGCGCCTATCGTGTCGTAACCCACGCCCAGCGCTTGCGGAAAAACCAATCCGCCCAAACCCACCACCAACCCGCCAAGCGCCGGCCACCAAGCCCAATGAATCGGCAGGCGTTGAAATAGGTCTTCCGATGCGTAGACCGCTCGCGTCAACAAAGCCGACATCGCGCCCGCAAGAACGCCTACGAGCACACAGCCGAAAAGGCCTTGCGGGCCGATAAAAATCGCATGCGCCGGAACCGGAAACAGTGGACCCAAACCCAAAACATAGCGGCGAGCGGCCCCCGCCGTGGCGCTGGCCAACGCGACCGGGATCACGCTGCGCGGCTTCCACTCGAATAGCAATAATTCGACAGCCAGCAGCACCGCCGAAAGCGGCGCGGCGAAAGTGGCCGACATGCCGGCGGCGGCTCCGGCCACCAACAGTGTTTTGCGCTCCGTGCTGCTCAGATGGAACGCTTGCGCGATGATCGAGCCCAGCGCACCGCCGGTCATGATAATAGGACCTTCGGCGCCAAAGGGTCCGCCGGAGCCGATCGAGATCGCCGACGAGAGCGGCTTCAGGATCGCCAACCGCGGTTGAATGCGGCTGCCGTTTAGAAGAATCGCCTCAATCGCTTCTGGAATGCCATGTCCGCGAATGCGCTCCGAGCCGTAACGCGCCATTAAGCCAATCAGCAGACTGCCGGCCACGGGTATCGCTACGGCGAACAGGCCCAAATGATTTCCCGCCGGCGATACCAAAGCGCTGCTCCACCGCTGGAAATAAAACAGGTTCGTGAACAACCCGATCAGCTTCAGTAGCGCCAGCGCCACAAATGTCGCTGCGATCCCAATGGCGACGGCGGCGATCGAAATCGTTATAAGACGCGGGGTGACCGTAAAATCGCCGAGCTCCTCGGCGGGCGTAAAAACGGAGGCATGCTGTGTCATGAAGTCTGGCGCCCGATAGAGCGAAGCGCGGCCACGAGTTTGGGCCCGGTTTCTTCAAGTTCCTTATGATGAGCGAGAGAGAGGCGGCGCAGAATGCGCTCGCCTTTCGCGGTAAGGCGCGCCAGCACTTGGCGGCCGTCGTCCGGATTTGGCTGACGCGTAACCAGACCCAGGGTTTCCAAACGATCCACCAGTCCCACGGCGCTGTGATGCTTCAGTAGTAAACGCTCCGCTAGATGGCCGATCGTGGGAACACAATCTGGCGGCATTCCTTTCAAGGCCAAAAGAGCCTGGTGCTGCTGCGGCTCGATTCCCGATTTCCGGGCAGCCCTTTCGCTGAACCCAAGAAAACGCCGGATTTGAAAACGGAACTCTTCTAATTTTCGATATTCGAACAGTTCTAGATCTACCAATATATATCGTATCACGATATATTCTGAAGCATCCAGGCTTTTACATCCAACCTTTTAGCGAAGTGCAGGGCCGCGGGCGGGTGCCGCAGGTCGATTCCCAGCCCTTCGCCTAACGTATTGCTGGAGATGATCGCCTCAGCCTTCTGCAGCGGCCAAGGTGAATGACTAATTTCACAGCGATACGACTGGCCCGCGTCATCGGCCGAGTAAAGACAATAACGATCCGTCAGCCAAGCGTCAAGACTCCCCGCCTCTGCTTCGTAAACTGGGCCCGCCGCCCGGTAAGTAGCGCTGAATCGCGCGGGCGCGGCCCCTTTGTGGGTCCTCACCGAATTGTACGCGACTGCCCCGCCGGCTAGATCAATGTCGAACTTCGCATCGAAATAGGGCAAGTGAAAAAACTTACGCGCCACTCTCACCGCAAGTTTCTGGCCGGCGTCCAGACTGAAGAACCAGACTCCGGGTTTGCCCCCGGCCGTCACGTAGGTTCGCAGATTCAACTCCGGAAACGCGTGCAGGCCGGGCAGCGGGGGCACATACCGCGGCCCCACGTTTTCCATCAGAAAGGGCACCGCGCCCACGTAGCATCGGCTCTCGAATAAATCCAGTTGCAGCGCCGCCGGAATCAGCGGCCGCACGTCGGCCACGGGCACGATCCAATGAGCGAACAGCAGCTCGAGCCAGCGCATCCGCATCAGCCAAGGCCGCGTTGGGACGGGCCACTGCCGGTGTTCGCCCACTTCTTTAATATATATTGGCGCGCCGTGGCCCCGCGCGCGCGTGATTTTGCGCCAGGGCGCGCCAGATACGTCCGCGTGAACTGATATGATTGCAGTGCGCGATGCCCTGTTTCCTGCTGTTCATCGTCCTGCTGT
>JALYJH010000564.1 GCA_030775415.1 Acidobacteriota bacterium
ATTGGTAAACACGCAGGATTTGGCAATGATGTCGGCGACCCTGGCGAATATGGGCACGAATCCAGTAACGCAAGAGCGAGTGTTCGATTTCAATTACATCAAGGACACACTCACCGTAATGTTTACCTGCGGACTTTACGATCACGCAGGCGAATGGGCCTACCGGGTGGGGCTTCCCGCCAAGAGCGGGGTGGGCGGAGGCATCATTGCGGTGGTGAATCGCCAGTTGGGGATCGCCGTCTATTCGCCGCGCTTGGACGCAAAAGGGAATAGCGTGCGCGGTATTCTGGCGTGCAAGGAGTTGGCCAGCCACTTAGGCCTGCATGCCTTCGAGTTCACGAATGTAGGCTCGAATTTCATGCAGTGGCTAGGCAGCTGATCGGGGGCCTCGGATAGCGTTCCGTTGGCCAAATTCGCACATATCGGCTACCCCAGCCGTAATCGCGAGCATTGAACTCGCCCGAAAAACCCTTTTCGCGTTGCTTGACGTTCGGCGGCGGCGCACCCCGTCGGGGATTATAATTAAGGCGGCTGGTTTATCGCGCCCCCGGAATTTTTCAGGGAAGGAAATCCTCATGTCTACAGCAGCGAGCACAGTTCGGCCTACTACTGAAGATGACATCACCACCGAAGTGGTGCGCCGCTTTGAGGGCACCGAAGACCCGCGGCTGAAGCAAATTATGCAGAGCCTGGTGAAGCATATCCACGCATTTTTGAAGGATGTTCAGCTGCAGGAGTCGGAGTGGGAGAAGGGCATCGAATTTCTGACCAAGACCGGCCAGTTGTGCGATGACCGCCGTCAGGAGTTTATTCTTCTATCCGACACGCTAGGCGTTTCGATGCTTACTGACTTGATGAGCAACCGCAAGCCCGCCGGTGCCACGGAATCGACGGTGTTTGGACCGTTCCATCGCGCCGGCGCGCCGGAAAAGCAATATGGCGACAGTATCGTGGGGGCGGATCGCGACGGCACGAAAACATTTATGTATGGCCGCGTGCTCGACTTGCACGGCAAGCCCATTGCCGGAGCCGAACTGGATGTTTGGCAGGCGGCGGCGGACGGCCTTTACGACATTCAGGATGAGTCACTCGGTGAAATGAACATGCGCGGCAAGTTCAAGACCGATCAGGATGGCCGCTATCTAGTAGTGACAACCCGACCGGTACCCTATCGGATTCCCTCAGACGGCCCGGTGGGACAAATGCTCGAAGCCACCAAACGGCATCCTTGGCGTCCCGCGCACGTGCACTTCGTGGTCTCGGCTCCAGGGTACTCGCCGTTGACGACGCATGTGTTCGATTCGATCGATAAGTATCTGGAGGAAGACGCCGTTTTCGCTGTGAAAGATTCGCTGATCGCGAAATTTACGGAGCACAAGGTCAAAAACGCCCTAGCCGAGAAATTCGGCGCGAAACCACCCTTCTGCACTTGTGAATTCGATTTCGTGCTGGCGCCCGCGCAGTAGCCGGCAGACAAAGAAATGGTTGTTGAGACAGAAACGAATCTAGCCCAAGTCCGGCGGATTCTTCAGAGCAAGGCGTTCCGCACCTCTGAGGTTCACCGCAATCTGCTGAATTACCTGGCGGAGAAATCGCTCTCAGGCGAGGCGGACAACCTGAAAGAATACACCGTCGGACTGGACGTATTCGCCAAACCAGAATCGTACGATCCGCGGCAGGAATCGGTAGTCCGCATGCATATGGCGCGACTGCGGCAAAAGCTGGCGGAATATTACAGGACTGAGGGCACCGCCGATCCAATCATTGTGGATTTGCCCAAGGGCGCCTTCAAGGTCATCTTCGAGGCGCGACCCGCGGCGGTGATCCAAGAACCGGCAGGGCAGCCCGAAAGCATCGCGATCCCAGGGTCTCAGGCGAGTAAGCGAGCCCTGATTTTGATGGCCATCCTATTGCTGGCGGCAGTGGCCTTTGCTTCCTACTTCGGGTTACGGCTGCGGCAAGTAGAACGGACTTCCGCGGTCTTGACGCCGCCTACCACGTGGACGCCCGAGCTGCGGGAATTGTGGGCTCCGCTGTTGTCGCAGGACCGGCCCCTGGTGGTGGTGCTGGCCACCCAGGAATCCGGGAACTTGACGCGAGTCTCCACCGCCGATGGAGCGTTCCTGCTGGGCCAGTTCCTGGCGGATCGCAAGCAGAACGTCTACGTGACCAGCAGCCAGGAACTTTCGATGCCCGACATCATTATGGGCAATCTGGTGTTCTTGGGCTCGCCTTCTGAGAACCGGCAATTACAGGCACTGCCTTTGAAAGAAGAATTGGTACTGGAGCCACAGGGCATCCGGAACGTACATCCGGTGAACGGGGAACTCGCGTTTCTTGGCAATCCACCGCCGAGGACGGCTAACAG
>JALYJH010000565.1 GCA_030775415.1 Acidobacteriota bacterium
TCTCGGTAGTATCCGGACACATTCGCGGCCAAACTAACACGCTGCCGCTGCACGTCGAAATTCTCTACAACGAGTACAACTACGCCGGTGCCTTCGCCGTAGCGTCGCTCTTAAGCGTGCTCGCCGTGGTCGCGTTAGCGCTCAAAAAGTTTTTAGAATGGAAGACCGCCCAGGAACAAGCATGAGCATCGAAGTCCAGCACGTTCGCAAAATCTTTGGCACTCACGAAGCGTTGAAAAACGTCAGCCTGCGCATCGAAACCGGAGAGCTGATGGCCCTACTCGGCCCCTCCGGCTCCGGCAAAACCACTTTGCTGCGCATCATCGCCGGTCTCGATTTACCCGATAGGGGAGCCGTGCGTCTGCACGACACCGACGCCACCCAATCCAGCGCGCGTGACCGCCAGGTCGGCTTCGTGTTCCAGCACTATGCCCTTTTCCGCCACATGACCGTGTTCGAAAATATCGCCTTCGGCCTGCGCGTGCGCCCCAAAGCCACGCGCCCGGCGGAGCGCGACATCCGCGTGCGCGTCCTCGATCTATTGAAGCTCATCCAGCTCGACTGGCTCGCGTACCGTTATCCCAGCCAGCTCTCCGGAGGACAACGTCAGCGCGTCGCGCTCGCTCGCGCGCTGGCCGTCGAACCCCGCGTCCTCTTGCTCGACGAGCCCTTCGGCGCGCTCGATGCAAAAGTCCGCCGCGAGCTGCGCCAGTGGCTGCGCCGCCTGCACGACGACCTGCACATCGCCAGCGTCTTCGTCACCCACGATCAGGAAGAAGCGCTTGAAGTGGCCGACTGCGTAGCCATTCTCAGCGACGGCAATATCGAGCAGGTAGGAACGCCAGAGGAAGTCTACCGCTGCCCCGCCAACGCCTTCGTGAAGGAATTCTTGCGCGACGTAAACCCGCGGCGGCTGGCGCTGGCGGAGTGAAAGGGGCCGTCACTCGATCTTCTGCGGAATCCGCCCCTTACCCAAGGCGTGATCAAGACCTTTTCGATCCTCCGAAGTTTCGCCGTCCGGCGCGCATGATTCAGGCACCAGGATCTTTGTTCCCTCGGGGACCACGCCGGTCAAGCCGTACCAAACGAATTTTCCAACTTCACCTTCTTCGGCATAGATCAAATAATTCTTACCGACTTTATATTCATCGCCGTGGAGACAGTCGCTAAGGCTGTCCACTCCATAAAGAATCACACGTGGACCTGGCGATCCCTTCCAATACTCATTGGGAGCCCCATTCGACTCAAGCCTCGACTGGTTCCCAGCGCCGGGCTAACTCCCGCAACGCCGCTTCGTATTGCGGCCAATCATGCAGCGTAGCGGGGTCGAAATCCGCCCCGTTCGGCCAAACTAAAGTGTGCGCCTCCGGATCGATTCCGACCCGGCGGAATAACTCAAGATCGCGCAGCGGTCCGAAAAGTTCGCCCGCGAGAACCGGACGAAAATTAATAGTTTGCTCTGACTGATCGTCGAATCTGACGCGCATCGTGTAATCGGCAACAATCTCGAAATCGATGACTTGGCAAATAGGGTGTGGCATGAACGTTACCTCAACGGCGCGATAGGCACCGTTCTTCGACCCTCTTGTAAACGTTGCCAGTCGGCCTCCAGCTCAGCTTGGTGGATTTCATTCGACAGGATCGATACTAAAGATCCCGACCTCGCCCTGATAGTAAGCGTGAAAATGAGCAACGTGATGCGGCGCGCCAACCTCGGCAAACATGCGAATAATAATTCCTAGAAACCGGCTGAGTTCCGGCACTAATTCATTCTATATCGCTTTTTGAATGCCTCGATTTCTAGAGGCGCCAATCCGGCATAGCCACGCGATCGCGCGTGATCTTAGCCACGCTTTGCGTGCCGCAGTTCCCCATCGCCAGCTTGAGTTCGCCCTGCATGATTTCGAGCACGCGATCGACGCCCGCTTGCCCGAACGCCCCCAGGCCCCACAGGAACGGACGCCCGATGCCGACGGCCGTAGCGCCCAAAGCCAGGGCTTTAAAAACGTCCGTCCCGCGGCGGAATCCTCCGTCGACGAAAACCGGAATGCGGCCGCCCACTTCCGCCACCACCTCGGGCAGCGCTTCGATGGTCGACCGCAAAGTCTCCGTCGCGCGTCCGCCGTGGTTTGAAACCCACACGCCATCGAAGCCGTGATCGAGCGCCAACCGCGCGTCTTCGCGCGTGTCGATGCCCTTGATCATCAGCTTCACCGTAACCAGCTTGCGCAGGCGGTCTACAAATTCCCAATCCATCGCGGGATTTTGCCCGCTCACGCCGCCCATATCGATGCCGTCATACATGGGCCGGCGGCTGTTGCCGGGAGGCTCGCCGGGTCCGTGGCATACCGCGCATT
>JALYJH010000566.1 GCA_030775415.1 Acidobacteriota bacterium
CGCCAGGGAAGCCTGCTCCCGAACCGACATCGACAACCCGCAGCGGATCCTTTGGTAAGGCGCGAGCAAGATAGAGCGATTCACAGTAATGATATCGAACAGCGTCTTCCGGGCTTGTGATGCGCGTCAAGTTCATCTTCTGATTCCAGCGCAAGAGAAGCTGATAGTGGGCTTCTAAGAGTGTTAACTGATCTCTGGTCAGACTGCCATAAGGGGAAAACTCTTTTTCTAGCAATGACTTAAAGTCTGCCATTTTGCCGGTCTAGCCTCAAGTAAACATCCAGAACAGCTACCGCCGCGGGGGTTACTCCCGGAATTTTTCCGGCCTGACCAAGCGTTTGGGGTCGAACTCGTTCCAGTTTCTCGCGAACTTCAGTCGATAAGCCGGGTATCCCGGAATAAACGAATGCCTCCGGAATGCCCCGGCGCTCTGCGTCTAGCAAATGCCGTACCTGGCGACCCTGCTGAGCAATATAGCCAGCGTATTTGATTTCAGTCTCGACGGATGTCAATGCATCTCGGCCGAAATCGGCGGCGAGTTCCATTCCTTGGATTTTGGACTCGGGACGGCGTAGCCAAGCTGCCTGTTGTGGCTTGGCATTAAAGAAGGCCCGCAGAGCATCCTTCTGGGCCTCCTTTCGTTGATAAACGTCCCACCGCTCGTCGGAGACCAGCCCAATCTTTCTTCCAATGGGCGTCAGACGCTCGTCAGCATTATCAATCCGCAGGTGCAAACGGAACTCAGCCCGCGAGGTGAACATCCGGTAAGGCTCATCGGCGCCTTGCAATACTAAATCGCTGATTAAAATGCCGGTGTAGCCATCCGTTCGTCCTACCACGAGCGGTTCGCGACCCCCCACATAGCAGGCGGCATTCACACCAGCAATCAGCCCCTGGCATGCCGCTTCTTCATACCCCGAGGTACCATTGATTTGACCTGCTAGAAAGAGCCCTGTGATGGATTTAACTTGTAAAGAATGAGTAAGTTCGCGGGGATCAATGGCATCGTATTCAATCGCGTAGCCAGGCCGGACCATTTCTGCATTTTCTAATCCCGGAATAGACGCCAAAACGCGGGATTGAACCTCGATCGGCATGCTCGTCGACATGCCATTCACGTAAATCTCATGTGTGTCCAGGCCTTCAGGCTCCAGAAAAATCTGGTGCCGGGCTTTATCGGGAAATTTGACAACCTTGTCCTCGATGGAAGGGCAATAGCGTGGACCGATGCCCTCAATCTGCCCGCTATAGAGCGGCGAGAGCGCGATATTATCTCGGATCACCTGATGCGACTCGGGCGTTGTGTAAGTGATATAACAAGGAACCTGCTCTCGCTCTATCTTATTGGTTAGAAAGGAGAACGGCGTTGGAACCGCGTCCCCGTACTGTGGCTCAAACTGGGACCAATCGATGCTGCGGCCATCCAGTCGCGGCGGCGTGCCGGTCTTGAGACGCTTACAATCCAATCCCAGCGTGCGAAATTGATCGCCCAGCAGGTTTGATGAGGCTTCGCCGCTACGACCGCAGCTATAGGTGCGTTCTCCTACGTGCGCCAGGCCATTTAGAAAGGTTCCAGTTGTGACTACCACGGCGCCGCTGTCGATTTGCCGGCCATCGCGCAGGTGAACTCCGTGCACGCCATTGTTGGAAATTATGAGTTGGGCTACTTCCGCCTGGAGAATTCGGAGATTCGGCTCTTTTTCTAGCAATTCGCGCATCTTGGCGCGGTATTGCTTCTTATCGCATTGCGCGCGCGGCGACCAAACCGCGGGACCGCGGCTGGTATTGAGCAGCCGGAATTGAATCCCCACGGCATCGGTCACTTCCCCCATTACTCCACCCAGCGCGTCGATTTCGCGCACGAGGTGGCCCTTGGCAATGCCCCCGACGGCTGGATTGCAGGACATCTGCGCAATCAAGTCGAGATTCATCGTGATCATCGCCGTCTTCAATCCCAGGCGTGCGCAAGCTCGAGCCGCTTCGCACCCGGCGTGCCCCGCGCCGACGATAATCACATCATAATTAGTAGCCACGGCCCTCCTATTCTACCGGAACGCGCTAAACTAGCTCTTTCGCACGTGAAAATTTTAGTGATCGGCAGCGGCGGGCGCGAGCACGCCTTGGCTTGGC
The DNA here is from genome assembly GCA_030775415.1 of Acidobacteriota bacterium. Classification (GTDB taxonomy): domain Bacteria; phylum Acidobacteriota; class Terriglobia; order Bryobacterales; family Bryobacteraceae; genus Palsa-187. The sequence goes on from JALYJH010000566.1 coordinate 2,131, forward strand.
GCCTCTCCCGCGAAGGACACCAAATCGTCTCCGCCCCCGGTAATCCTGGCATTGCCCAGGTTGCCGAGATCCTGCCATCGACGGAATATCTAAGTGTCGCCGAATCGGTTCAGCCCGATCTAACCGTAGTCGGTCCGGAAGTCCCGCTAGTGGCGGGAATCGTGGATCAATTCCGCGCCCGTGGACTCACTATTTTCGGACCCACGCAACACAACGCGCAGCTG
>JALYJH010000567.1 GCA_030775415.1 Acidobacteriota bacterium
CCGCCGTTGAAGGCACAGCCGCGGTGTAGAACCCGAAGAAAGGGTTGAACCCGGTCACCCCAGCGATTGTCGGAGCCGTGAACTCCTGGTTTTGCCGGTACATGCCTCCCCCGCCAATCAGATACAGATCAAACCGCCCGTGCGGCGTTACATGCACGATCGGATCCAGCGTAGCCGAGAAAATACCGACATCTCCCCCTGGAAAATTCAACGAATTTAAGGTCGTTCGATTAATGCCAAGCTGGTTATAGTTAGCGTCTATCATCACGCCCACGTAACGCGAAAAATTCGCGCCGGCGCCAACGCCTGCGTTCCAGCCTATATCCAGATTTCTACCGGTATTCCCCACCGGTTCTGTGAAACCGGCGCCTATATCAAACGAAAAACGCTGTGTTTCCTGGGCGTTCACCAGTCCTCCGAGGACCAAACTCACTCCTGTTGCAAAGATAAAAAACCGCATAAGCACTCCTTTGCCCATGAGACGTTCCTGTGGTGTCTTTGTTTCAGCCTCACCGGCGCCCAAGCGCCCTTTCAGGGCGTCTTTACGCGCGTGCCCACCTCAACTTGGTACTCTTGAATTTCATACATGGCTGACAAAAAACTACAGATCATTCCGCTCGGAGGTCTCGGCGAGTTCGGCATGAATTGCATGGCCGTGCGCTATGGCGACGACATCATCGTGCTCGACGCCGGCATGATGTTCCCCGACGCTGAGCTCATGGGTGTCGATATCGTCACTCCGGACTTCACCTACCTCGAACAAAATAAAGAATTCGTCCGCGGCCTGGTTCTCACCCACGGCCACGAGGACCACATTGGCGGCATCCCCTTCTTGCTCGCCCAGATGAATATCCCGGTCTACGGGACTGCCTTCACCTTAGCCCTGGTGGAACGCCGCTTAGAAGAGCACCAGATGCTCGATTCCGCCAAGCTCCATAAAGTGAAACCCGGCGGCAAACTCGTCCTCGGACCCTTTGCCATCGAATTCATCCACGTCACCCACTCCATCGTGAGCTGCGTCCTTCTCGCCATCACCACCCCGCTCGGCGTCATCATCCACACCGGCGACTACAAAGTCGACCCCACCCCCACCGACAACGAGCTCTTCGATCTCCACACCCTGGCCGAATACGGCAAACGCGGCGTGCTTTTGCTGATGTCCGATTCCACCAACGTCGACCGCCCCGGCTACACCGAAAGCGAACGCGCCGTCGGCCCGCGCCTGGAAGATTTATTCGTACGCTCGCCCCGCCGCCTGGTCATATCGTGTTTCAGTTCCTCCATTCATCGCCTCCAGCAAATCCTGGATCTCGCGAATGAGTACGGCCGCAAAGTAGCGTTCCTCGGCCGCAGCATGAACAACACCACTGAGATCGCCCATGACCTCGGCCTCCTCACCATCCCCAACGGCATTCTCCTCCGCCCCCAGGACATCATGCAGACCGCTCCCAGCAAGCTGGTGGCAGTCGTCTCCGGCACTCAGGGCGAGCCCATGTCCGCCCTCTCCCGCGTAGCCGTCGATAATCACAAGTCCCTCTCGCTCGAACAGGGAGACACCGTCGCCCTCAGCTCCCGCATCATCCCCGGTAACGAAAAAGGCATTTACCGCATGATGAACCACATCGCCAAGCGCGGCGCTGACGTCATCTACGGCACCATGAACCCGCCCATTCACGTCTCCGGCCACGGCAGCGCCGAAGAGCTGCGCCTGGTGCTGAATCTGGTGCGCCCCCGCTTCTTCGTTCCTATCCACGGCGAGTATCGCCAGCTTGCCAAGCACGCCCAGCTGGCCCAGCACTTAAGCCATCTCGGACTCGAAGACACCTTCGTCCTCGAATCCGGCCAGACCCTGACCATCGACAACAACGGCGCCCGCAAAGGCGAAGCCGTCACCGTAGGCCGCGTCTGCATCGACTCCGGCTCCATCGGCGACGTTGTGGAAGACATCGTCATTCGTGACCGCCGCCATCTCTCTGAAGACGGCTTTGTGCTCCCCATCATTGCCATGAACAAGAACTCGGGTCTCGCCGAAGGCCTTCCCGAAATCGTAAGCCGCGGCTTTATGTCCATGGACGAAGGCACTGACCTTCTCCGCGACGCCCGCAAGGTCGTCCTCAAGACCATCGAAGGATCGACTGCCGAAGAACGCGGCGATTGGGGCGTGATGCAGGAGAAAATCCGCGCCGACCTGAAACGCTTCATCAGCAAATCCACCTCGCGGCGTCCTCTGATCATGCCCGTGATCCTGGAGGTTTAAGCCGTGGATATCACCGACGCCTCCAACTATCCCGGCCAAGCCGATCAGCTCTTCACGCCCGAAACCGAATCCGAAGTGGCGTCGATTTTAAAG
>JALYJH010000568.1 GCA_030775415.1 Acidobacteriota bacterium
GACCCGATCTCAGTGGGTCATGGAATACATGACGTAATCGATGCCTAAACGGTACGCCTGGGACGTATATTTCGCTTCGTAATGGGGATTGTCGGCGTGTTCCCATGCGTCGCCATCGTCCTGATTGAAGCACATGGCCACCATGACCCGCCCTGCGTCGTCGTAAATGCCGCGCCAGTGAGGAATCGCGCCGCCGGCTTCGCACTTTTCACAGATGCGGCCGCTGTAGAGGTACTGAAGGCCGGGCACCTGAACGCGGCGATCCAGATCGTACACCGTATGGAAGATGGGGTCGGCAGCGGGCAGCTCCACAATGGGGCGCTCGGGGAAAACGCGGCTCATGCCTTGAGTAAAGACGTCCCACTCGAAGGTTCCGTGGAAGTCGTCCACCATAAGGAAGCCGCCACGGAGGAGGTATTCGCGGAGGAGTTGGCACTGGTTGTCGGTGAGGTCCCAGTGGCCGACTTCGACGGCGTAGACCCAGGGCCAGTTGAAGATTTCCTGAGGGTCGTTGATGAGGTCGATGACCTGTTCGGTGGAGCGGGCGTGGATGCGGGTCAGACGGCGGACGCCCTGAAGGAACTGGCGGTCGGCTTTGGGGAAATCGGTGGGCCAGCTGCCGCGTTCGCCGCTGTAGCCGGCATAGCGTCCGGAGGGGTAGCGGAGGCGGGCGAAGGTCCACTCAGTGGCTTCATGGGCGTCCTTTGGAACGGCTGCGGGATTGTCTTCTTCGCCGGTGTACTCTTTGAAGCCCGCCTGAAAAGCGAGCAGCGCGGAGAATCCGCAGAGGGTCATGAAGCACAACGGAACCGCGAGAGTCGCAATGCGGAAGCGCATGTCCTTCTTATGCGGCCAGAATAGCATGCAGCGGTTTCGTGATCCGGAACATCTCAGAGCGCGCCGGGGCGCTTGGGAGAATCGAGAGAAGAGGCAGAAACCGTTGACATCTAAAATATCCGGACTGACGATGCTGGTGGCGTGCGGAGCGTTGTGTCACAAAGCCCTGGCGCAGGTTCCGCCGCCGCAGGTTGCGCCAAACGGACCGCCGCCGGTGATGCAGACACCGGCCCGGGTAGATTTTTCAGGCAGCGCGGCGACGGGAGAGGCGAGCGCAACGCCTCTGGATCTTTCGTTAAGGGAGGCGATCCGCCGTGGACTGCAATACAACCTTGGGGTGCTGGGAAACCGGGACATTGCGGACACGGTCAAAGCGGAGCGGCGACGGACGCTGAGCGCGCTGCTGCCGAACGTTTACGCGGGCGCGACGCAGACCTCCCAGCAAAACGATCTGGTGGCGTTCGGTTTGAACGTGCCGGGCATTCCGAAGGTGGTGGGACCTTTTGGATATCAAAACGTGCGGGCCTATCTGCAGCAGACGATCTATGACCGGACTTCGCTGAAGACGCTGAAATCGGCCATGGAGAGCCAGAAAGCCGCGGAACTGACGGCGGAAGATGCGCGCAATCTGGTGGTGCAGGCGGTCAGCAATGCCTATCTGGCGGTGATCTCGGATTCGGCGCGCGTGGCGGCGGTTCAGGCTGAGCTTGCGACCGGGCAGGCACTGTTCGAGCGCGCGACGGATCAGAAGAAAGCGGGCACGGTGGCCGGGATCGACGTGCTGCGGGCCGAGGTGCAGTTGCGGACGGAGCAGCAGAGATTGCTGGCGCAGAAGAATCAGGTGGAGAAGGACAAACTGGCGCTGGCGCGGGCGATCGGATTGCCGAACGGACAGCAGTTCAGCGTGACCGACCTGCTGCCATTCACAGCGCTGCCGACAGCGCTTGACGATTTGCTGAAGCAGGCTTACGCGCACCGGGCTGATTTTCGGGCGGCGGAGGCCACGGTTAAAGCGGCGGAGTACGCGATTCAGGCGGCGCAGGGAGAGCACTATTGGCCGTCGGTGGTGGTGCAGGGAGATTATGGCGACATCGGATCGACGCTGGCTTCTTCGCATGGAACTTACAGCGTGTTGGCGGGAGTGCGGTTTCCGATTTACGCGGGAGGGCGGGCGCAGTCCGATATCGCTCAGGCGGAGGCGGTGCTGCGCAACAAGAAGAATGCACGGGAGGATTTAAGAGGGCGGATCGATTACGAGGTGCGGGGGGCGCTGCTCGATCTGCAATCCGCGGCGGATCAGGTGGCGGTGGCGGGAACGAACGTGGAGCTGGCGACTGAGACGCTAAGCGAGGCAAGGGACAGGTTCGGGGCGGGCGTTACGGACAATATAGAAGTGGTGCAGGCGCAGCAGTTGCTGGCGGCGGCCAACGAGAATTACATTTCCAGTCTGAACGGGCATAATGGGGCTAAGATTGCGCTCGCGACGGCGCTGGGATTGGCGGAAGAGGGTGTG
>JALYJH010000569.1 GCA_030775415.1 Acidobacteriota bacterium
ACAGAGGATAATCCCGAAAATGCGGGTCACTCTGGAACTTTTCCGTTCCCCCGAAGACCGGACGCCGCCCCTGATCGTCACGCAGGAACAGCCGCGATAAGCGCCGCGACAACTGCGCCGCCACCTCCCCCAAGTGCATGCGAACCCCTGACCCTGTTGGAAATTCCACGGTGAATTCTTCGCCGAAATAAAAATGAAAACGTTGCAGCGATTCGATCAGCAAATAATTCACCGGGAACCACACCGGACCGCGCCAGTTGGAGTTGCCTCCGAACAACCCCGTGCTCGATTCGGCCGGCTCATAGCCCACGCGATACCGGTTTCCATCCACTTGCAGCTCGTAAGGATGCGCTTCATGATACTTCGATACCGAGCGTATTCCGTGCGGCGAAAGAAACTCGTTTTCGTCCAGCAGTTTTTCCAGCACGCGCACCAGCCGCCCACGCGATACCAAGCTCAGCAAATGCCGCTGTTCGACGCCGTGGCGCATCAGCGGCGCCAGATTCTGGCACAGATCCGGCCGGTTGGCGATGAACCAGTTCATGCGCTTCTCAAAGCCCGGCAACGATTCGAGCAGGGCGGACTCCATGGTGTCGACAGCAAACAGAGGAATCACGCCTACCATCGAGCGCACTCGCATGGGAATCGACGGCCCATCCGGAAGGCTCAAGCGGTCGTAGAAGAATCCGTCTTCTTCTTGCCACAAGCCCTCGCCACCCATCCCATTGATGGCGTGCGCGATGTACAGGAAGTGTTCGAAGAACTTATTCGCGATGTCTTCGTACAGGGGATCGGCGTTCACCGCCAGCTCCTGCGAAATACGCAACATGTTTAAGCAGTACATCGCCATCCAGCTGGTGCCGTCGGATTGCTCGATCAAGCCACCGTTGGGCAAGGGTTTGGATCGGTCGAAAACGCCGATGTTGTCTAACCCCAGGAATCCGCCTTCAAAGATGTTATTGCCTTCCGAATCCTTGCGATTCACCCACCAGGTGAAGTTCATCAGCAGCTTATGGAATACCGTTTCCAGGAACTCGTAGTCTCCCCGGCCGGTAAGCTTGCGGTCTATGGTAAACACGCGCCAGCAAGCCCAGGCATGCACCGGCGGATTCACATCCCCAAAGGCCCATTCGTAGGCGGGAATCTGCCCATTCGGATGCATGTACCATTCGCGCAAAAACAGTTTGAGCTGCGCCTTGGCATTGTCGGGATCCACCAGCGCCAGCGGAATCATGTGGAACGCCAGGTCCCAGGCCGCATACCATGGGTATTCCCATTTGTCGGGCATCGTGAGCACGTCTTCGTTGTAAATGTGCACCCAGTTGGAATCCCGCCCTTTTAACCGGGAAGCCGGCGGCTTGGGCTGGCCCGGATCGCCTTTGAGCCAGTCCGCGACCACAAAGTGATAATATTGGCGGGACCACAGCAGCCCCGCCAACGCCTGCCGTTGCACACGCTTGCCGTCAGGCGAAAGCTGCGGGTTCGCGAAAGAATAAAACTCTTCAGCCTCGGCCATGCGCTCTGCAAAAACGCCGTCGATGTCGTGAACCAAGCGCGAGGCTTCCGTGCGTAGCGTCAGTCGTAAGCGGATGGTTTGGGTTTGTCCCGGTGCCAGATTGAATTTATACCAGGCGCAAGCTTTGGTGCCGCGCAAAGCGGGGTTCACGGCTTCTTCCTGGCCATGGACCACGCGCCGGTGAAAGGCATCCTTTGCGTATAGCGGCACGCCGGGGTGGCCTTCCCAATTCCATAGCGCTTTGGTGTTGGTCTCGTTTTCCGTGAACAGAAGCTGCGGGAGCCCATCCATGGTTAGCTCATAGCCGCCCAACTCCGGCTCGTTGATCTCGATTCGGGAAGTGCTAGCCTGCGCAAGCAGCGGCTTTTCCCCGGTCCCTCCCCACGACCACTGGTTGCGGAACCAGAGATGCGGCAAGACATGCAGCGGCGCGTTGGCGGGTCCGCGATTCGTAACCGAAATACGCACCAGAATGTCATTGACATCGGCCTTCGCGTATTCGACAAAGACATCGAAGTAGCGATCGTCGTTGAAAATTCCTGTGTCGATCAGCTCGAACTCGGGATCGTTGCGTGTGCGCCGCTGGTTTTCTTCAAGGAGGCGCGCATAAGGAAACTCGGCCTGCGGGTATTTGTACAGGCACTTCATGTAGGTGTGCGTGGGAGTCGAATCCAGATAGTAATAACATTCCTTCACATCCTCACCGTGATTGCCTTGGGGGCCGCTGAGTCCAAAGAGGCGTTCTTTGAGGATCGAATCACGCTCGTTCCACAGCGCCAGGGAAAAGCAGAGCCGCTGGTGGTT
>JALYJH010000570.1 GCA_030775415.1 Acidobacteriota bacterium
GCGGACACCGGCGGCGCCCCGCTCACCCCGCGCGAAATGGAGGTGCTCCGCATGATGGCCGATGGCGCGGCCAACAAGGAAATCGCGTGGAAACTGGGCATCTCCGAGCACACCGTGAAGTTCCACATCACATCGATTATGGGCAAGCTGCGCGCCAACAGCCGCACCGATGCGGTGATGCAAGGCATCCGGCGAGGTTTAATCTTGATTTAGCGGAGTGCGTCGGAACAAATGCCCATTTTTCCGAGTCATTCCCCCGCCCTTCCGTTGGTACCGCCGGCAATCTTTGGAGTGCACCCCAAAAGTGAGACAACGGAATAACCGACGGTTTTCATTAAACGGAGAACTGAGAGGTTATGAAGAAACGAGACAGAAGGCAATTTTCGGCCAGCCAGAAACAACTGGCGGTCAAACGGATGGCAGCAGGAGAATCAGTATCGGCGATGGCGCGGGAGTATGGGGTGGAGCGGAGCCGGCTGTATGACTGGAAAGCGCGGAGTGAGAGTGGAATACCGTTCAGTGAAGCGGGCCGGCCGAAGAGGAACGCTTACGCACCTGTGGTTTATACCAGTGAACTCGATGGCGCCTATGCGCGGATCCAGGAACTGGAACAAAAGATCGGCCGCCAGCAGATGGCCAACGATTTTTTGCGGGGGGCCTTGCTGCAAGTAAACCGTTTGCGCCGTTTGAACAATGTTGTTGGCGCAACAGCATCTTCCGTCACATCGGTGGAATGATGCAGCAACAAGGCAGACCGTCATTGATGGAGATGTGCCGCATGGCCTGCGTAAGCCGGGCAGCTTACCATCGGCACTGGGGGCGCCAGGCACCGCTTGAGCGCGAGACTGCGGTGCGGGACCGGCTGCAGGAACTGGCGCTGGGAAACCGTTTCTATGGGTACCGGCGCATTCTGATTTTATTGAAGCGGGAAGGCTGGGAGATCAACCACAAGCGGGTACTGCGGTTGATGCGGGAGGACAACCTGCTCTCTCTGCGAACCCGGAAGTTTGCCACGACGACTAACAGCAAACACGATTTGCGAGTCCATCAGAATCTGACTAAATCCTTGGTATTGAACAGGATCAACCAGCTCTGGGTGGCGGACATCACGTACATTCGTTTACGGGAAGAGTTCGTGTATGCGGCGATTGTGCTGGATGCGTTTTCGCGTCGTGTCATTGGCTGGTCGGTAGAGAAGCATCTACAAGCCAGTCTGGCCATCCATGCATTAGAACAGGCGCTGGCGGGTAGATCGGTCGAACCTGGATTGATTCATCACTCCGACCGCGGGTTGCAATATGCGGGTGCCGATTACACGGAGCGCTTGGAAGCGGCTGGGATCGCGATCAGCATGAGCCGGGTGGCAAATCCTTGGGACAACGCCAAAGCGGAAAGTTTCATGAAAACGCTGAAGGCTGAACAGGTGAATGGGTGCCGGTATCGCAACTTGGAGGAGGCGCGGGCTTCTATTGGCGCTTTCATCGAGGAGAACTATAACGAACGGCGTCTCCATTCAGCTCTGGGATACTGCTCGCCTGCCGAGTTCGAAACCCAGGAGCATACCCGACCGCGCAGGGTGAGTTTTTAAGGCATGGGGAAATCTATCCATATGATCCAAACAACAGCGGCGGAGCCGCAAACGACACCGGCTCCGCCACCTCACCATGTGGATGAGTCACCAGCCTGGTATTCCTCGGCGGGGTGCTCTCCAGCAGAGCCCGCTTCCGCTTTCCCGGCCAATTCGAGTGTGTGGCAACACCGTTCGCCTGTAAACTATTTTCTAGCGAACGGTAAAGTGTCGGTTATTCTTTCGTCTCACCCTAGGGGTGCACTCCACTTGCTGCCGGTCTTTCTGCACTTAGCCGAAGTGATTGTCTTGGCCCAACCGAATCTCATTACCCGTTGTGAGCGAAGCTCATGCGAAACTTGCTGCCGGTCTTTCTGTCCGCTAAGCAGCGCTCATGAGAAACGATCCCGCCATCCCGCTCAATCGATAGCCGGGAACGGCACGAACCTCCCGCTGCACGCGTTCGCCGCAGCCGCGCCCGGCTTGCCCTCCACCTTCACGCCATCGCCGGTCACGTTCAAATTGAACGCCCCCGGACCCGCCTTCACATCCGCATGCTTCGCCGAAATCTTGATCTTGTCCGGGCTATCGAACACCACATTGTCGAACTGAATTCCCAAACGGTGCGCATCATCCAGCGCCTCGAGCGTCACCTTGCCCGCGCCCTCCACGCGCACGTTGCGAATGGTAATGTCGCGGAACACTGGAATGCGCCCCGTGGTCTTGCTCGCATGCGCCAGATAGTTCGTGTC
>JALYJH010000571.1 GCA_030775415.1 Acidobacteriota bacterium
GTTCATGATGCCGAAGGTGACATCGAGGCGCGAGGGGCGCGGAAGGCCGCTCACTTTTCTGGCGAGTGCGAGGCAGCTTTGGCCTAAGGCACTGGCGGGGTCGACCAGGCGGGATTCGAGGATGGCATCACGGACGTGTTTATAATCGTTGGGAAGCGTGGCGAAGACTTGACGGCCTAAAGCTTCCTCGATATCAGTGAGCGGGAGGCTCCCGCGTTCGCGGCGGTTGAGCAGGATATGAATGCGGTCACGGGGAACGTCGTAAACTTCAAGCTCGGCGCAGCGTTGGCGGGCCATGTGGAGCGAAGGAAGCTCGGGAGTTGCCACCACGAAGACGCCGCGAGCGCAGCGTACGACTTCGCCGGAGGCTTCGTTGACCAGCTCGGGGAGATCTACCAAGACGAAATCGTATTGCGTCTGGACGAAGCGCAGGAGTTGGTAGTAGTCGGCCCACATGGGCTGGGGGCCGCGGTGGTTGGGATTGGCCAGCAGGATGTGCATGGCACAGGCGTCCACGTAGTGCTCCTGCCACTCGACCGAGGTCATAGCGGCAGCACCTTGGAGCGCTTGTGGCAGGCCACGATGGGACTCCAGGTTGAGCATAATGGCGACGGCGCCGGAGCGCCGGTCAGCTTCGAGCAAGAGAACCTTTTGATGAAGCTGGTTGGCCAGGGAACCCGCGGTATTGAGGGCGACGACGGAGCATCCTCCGCCGGCTTTGGCAGGGAGGAACGCCAGGATATTGGGATTGCTCACGGGCTGATCGCGATGGAGCGCCTCGTAGGCGGTTTTCTCAAGATCGAGAGAAGTGAAGGGCACGGGCAGCAGATCGACGATGCCGGCGGCTTCGAACCCGGCTTGCTCCATGCGGTTCCAGGGCTTGCGAAAACCGATGACAACGGCGCGGAGGTCAGAGGCTTGGATATATTGCGCGAGAGCGACGACATCGTTGGGATCGCCGGCGGTGCGGTCGCGGTCGTTCCAATTACTGAGGTCGAGCAGGATGACTTCGGGATCGAAGCGCTTGAGAGACGGGATCAGGTTGGCGGCGGGAGGGATAGGTGTTTCCGTGATGACGGCTTCGAACTGGTTGGATTCAGCGGCCAATTGACCGACGATGTAGGCGGTGTCGGGATCAGGCGTGAAAAGTGCAAGGCTCAGCATAGATGCGCATAAAGCGTATCGGCATTAGGCTGCCCATTTATAGGGGCATCACCCTTTGAGATCGCGGGGTGCGCGTGCCGCTGATGACCTTAGAGCTAACGCAACCCATTCGCCGTGGCATAACTTGAAATCGGCGATGTAGAAGCAGCGATTCCTTTTTACAGTGAGCTGGCCGCGTCACTTGGACGCAAGAGGGCAGTCCCACATTTATGCGGAGATCACGGGGGACAAAGCATGAAGGTGCAGTCAGTTTTTGACGGTCAGCGCTTCCGAATCAACGGCCTTCTTCCCCGTGATCCCCTCGATCCCGGACAGAATACCGCGATATTCGTTCTTGTCACACTGGATTGCGAAACCGCCCTTCTGTTCGCCGTTGACCCAAGTTATTCCGATGAAATGTTTCTTTGATTTTGTCAGAGCCATCAGTGCGCCGAGACCGAAAGACACTACAGCTAAGCCAATCGCCGCACCTACCCTTCGATGCACATCCTGGCCATAACTGATTTCAGTGACGTCATTTGCCGGAATCGTTATCAGGTCCTCTTTGCCCATTGCGAACCTAAGGTTAGTATTGCCGATATACAGCTTCACTCCGTTCCCCGCCTTGATGCCCTGGAGTGAGCCTCCGTCATAGACGACCTTATAGCCATCGTCAGCCGCGAAGGCTGCGAGCGGTAGAGCGCAGCACAAAAGCGCTGCGGTGAGTGATCTGAGGTTCATTTTTCCTCCGACAGAAAAATATTTATAGCGGTTAATGTCAGTGCATTATTTCACAAATAAAGGTTAAATACAAGAACAGTGTTCTCTAAGCACGAGTTTTACAATCCCGCTGCTCAAGCGGGCCTGCTGGCTCTTAGTACGGGAAAGCGAAAGTACTTGTTTAGCAGGTCACGTGTGCCATATGTCTTAGGTACATTCTGTTACCTATGTCTCCGGGCTGGACATTCGAGGAATGGAGCTGGCGGAGGGAATTGAACCCCCGACCCTCTGATTACAAATCAGATGCTCTACCTACTGAGCTACGCCAGCATCTATCTATTAAAACGAGTTCACTCCACGTGCCGCGCGATGGTGTGGGAGTACGGTTGACTTTTCGCGAGCGGCGCCTGGACCATCACCCGCATCATAGCAAATGCGTCTGCTGTACCGCTCTTT
>JALYJH010000572.1 GCA_030775415.1 Acidobacteriota bacterium
GAGGCACCGGCTTGGGCCTCGCCATCTCTGCGCAGTTAGTTGAAATGATGGGCGGAGAAATTTGGGTGGTGAGCGACGGCCGCAACGGCAGCGTCTTTCACTTCACCGCCGTTCTGGCGCCCGTAGCCTCGTAGCAGCGCACCGCGCCGCAGCGGAAGAGCAGAGGCACGCTATTTCATCGGCGGCACGAACTCAATGGTGCGCGCGAAGAACCAGCACAGAAAAAACACCACCGGCAGCAGCGCCATTAAATACAACGTCGAGTAGCCCACCAGGTCGCGAGCCTTTAAGCGCAAAATTCCCAGCAGCGGCAGCATCCAAAACGGATTAATCAGATTCGGCAGCGCCTCGGCCACATTGTAAATCTGCACCACCCAGCCCAAATGCACTCGATGCGCGATGGCCGCTTCGAGCACATATGGCGCCTCCACAACCCACTTGCTGCCGCCCGACGGAATGAACAGCCCCAACACCGCCGAATAGCCCGCTGCTAGCAGCGCAAAGGTATCGTGCGTGCTCGCCGACGTGAATAAATGCGCCAGCTTTGCCGAAAGCCCCGTGCCCACGATCATCCCGAAGATCATCGCGTAAAACGGAAATTGAATCAGCACCCCGCCCGTTGCCGGGATCGATTCCGTCACCGCGCGCACGAAATTGCGCGGGCGCCAGTGCAGCAGCAATCCGGCCGTCAGAAACATCAGGTTATACACATTGAGATCGAGCGCCGCCAGAGCTCCCTGCGGCGAGGTCCGGAATACATTTACCAAATATCCCAGCAGCAACGCCCCTACTAATATGTTGAGCAGCGGGCTGTATTCCAGCCACTCGCCGGGCTTGCTATGACGCGTTTCGGTGGCAACCGGCGGCTCAAAGCGTAGCCCGTAGCTTTCCGCCGTGCGCGCGTTTTCCGCCGCTGGCGCGGAGAAATAAGCCACCGCCAGCGACACCGCGATCACCAGCGCGGCCGTCGCGATACTTTGCCACAGGAATAAAGTTTGCGTGAGCGGAATCCATCCGCTGATCGCGAAGAGCGGCGGCGGCAGTGCGGATTTCGTCGCCATCAACATGGCCGCCGACGACGACAGCCCCAGCGCCCACACCGAGCAAGTCCCCAGGTAAGCGGCGGTGCCGGCCGCGCGATAATCCATTCCCTTGACGCGCCCCGTCATCTCGCGCACCAGGAATCCGCTGATGATCGGGCTGAGCCCCCACGAAATCAACGAACTCGTCGTCGCCACCAAAGCCACCAGCGTCACCGCGCCGCGCGGCGTCTTCGGGATGCCCGCCAACCAGTGAATTCCGCGCCGGACCAGAGGCGTCGAAGCCACCACGTAGCCGCCGATGATGATCATCACCATCTGCATGGTGAAGGGCACCAGCGTCCAAAAATTCCTGCCGGCTTCAAGCCCCAGCTTCAGCGGACTCTCGCCCGCGGCAATTCCTAACGCGTACACCGCCAGTACGCCCAGGAAAGCGAAGACCAATGGATCGGGAAACCACTTCTCGCTCCAGTCGGCGAGCGCCAGCCCCACGCGGGCGACGCGTCCCTCCGTGATCTGTATTTTTTTGGAAGCCTGCATAGCGTTTCCGGCGTGTCACTATTGTAGTGGCCGCCGACGCCGCGCGGGAATTTATAAAGCCATTGTCTTGGCAGGCGTTTTGACGATCAGCTTCGCGGCGGTGGACTTCACCACTTCCTCCACCGTCGTGCCGGGCGCAATCTCCTCCAGCACCAGCCCTTCGGGAGTCACTTGAATCACGGCCATTTCCGTAACGATCATGTCCACCACTTTGCGCCCCGTGATGGGCAGCGTGCACTGGGGCAGAATCTTCGCGGCGCCTTTCTTGGTCGTATGCTCCATGGCGACGATCACGCGGCGCGCGCTGGCCACTAAATCCATCGCTCCGCCCATGCCCTTGACCATCTTGCCGGGGATCATCCAGTTCGCCAGGTCGCCGTTTGCGTCCACTTCCATGGCGCCCAGGACGCTCAAATCGATGTGCCGCCCGCGAATCATGGCGAAGGATTCCGCACTCGAAAAATACGACGAGCCCGGCACTTCCGTCACAGTTTCCTTGCCCGCGTTCACCAGGTCGCAGTCTTCTTCGCCGTCGATCGGATAGGGGCCCACGCCCAGCATGCCATTTTCCGTTTGCAGTACGACGTCAATGCCCGCTGGCACGAAGTTCGACACCATGGTGGGAATGCCGATGCCCAGATTCACGTAAAATCCGTCGCGCAGCTCATGGGCGACGCGGCGTGCAATGCGCTCGCGCTTTTCCTGGTCGGTCACGCGGTCCTCGGCCGTACGGTG
>JALYJH010000573.1 GCA_030775415.1 Acidobacteriota bacterium
ATGCCCTTCAGGCCGGGGCCGATCTAGGCTTCGGTGGAGTCAGCGTTGTGGCAGACGGAGCAGTTTTCGAAGGCCGCTTCGCCTTTTTTCGCGTCGCCGTCGGCGGCGGTCAGGGGAAGGCCGGCGGCGAGCAGCAGGCCCAGACTCGCCACGGTCAGGATTCCTTTGTTCATAATCATTAGTCTACAATCTTGACGTATGGCGATCCAAGTAGGTGACAAGGCTCCCGAGATTAATGGTCCTGGATTTTCGCTTGCGGGGATGAAGGGGCAGCGCGTGGTGGTGTTCTTCTTCCCGAGGGCCGACACGCCGGGGTGCACGAAAGAGGCCTGCGAGTTTCGCGACGCTCAGAAGACTTTCACCAAGAAGAACGCGGTGATTGTAGGGATCTCGCCGGATAAAGAAGCGGCACACGTGAAATTCGCGGCGAAGTATGGCCTGCCGTTTACCCTGCTGCCGGATCCGGAGCATACGATCGCGGAGGCTTACGGGACGTGGAAGGAAAAGAGCATGTATGGGCGGAAGTACATGGGGATCGAGCGCACGACCTTCGTGATTGACGAGAAGGGGAAGATCGCGAAGATCTTCCCGAAAGTGAAGCCAGAGGGACACGCGGCGCAGGTGCTGGAGGCTTTGGCGAAATAATCAGCTCGCCCGCTTAGCGTTCCGATTCGGCTTCGGCTTCGGCGGCTCCGGCGGGACCGGCGGCCAGGGCGTCGGCGATCAGTTGTTGGGCGCGCTCGGCGTCTTCCTCGGCGACTCGGATTTCTTCCGCGAGACTGGGCAGGGGGCTGTCCCCCACGAGCACGGTGTCGATGCCGTTCGATTCGAGTAACTGCTGGACCGTGATGACTTCCATTTCGTCGGTGCCGCCGCCGGCCAAGCGGAAGACGGTTACCAGGCCGGGTTCAGCGGAGGGATTGTTTGCAGATTCCATTCTCTGAGCATACTCCGTAGAATAGAAGCATGGCGAGAAATAATGGCGACACTCTAGTTTGGTTCCTGGTAGGCGCGGCGGTGGGCGCGAGCGTGGCTCTGCTGTATGCTCCGCAATCGGGCGACAGAACGCGGCGTATGATCGGACGAAAGCTGGCCGACGGGCGCGAGGTTCTGGAGGAGCAAGGCAGCGAGTTACTCGAAAAGAGCCGTGACCTTTTCGAAAAAGGCCGCAAGGTGGCCGACGATGCCGCGGAGCTGTTTGAAAAAGGCCGCAGCATGGTCAAAGGCTGAGGCGCGCGACGGCTAGCTTGAAACCTTTTGTCAACGAGCCCTACGCGGATTTTTCGAAGCCCGAAGTGTGGGCGCAGGCGGAAGCCGCGTTGGGGTTGATACGCTCGCAGCTCGGGCGCGAGTACAAGTTGTGGATTGCGGGTGCGGCGCATGCGACCCACGATCTGCTGATCAGCGTGAATCCAGCGAAGCGCGGTGAAGTGGTGGGGCGGCATCACAAGGCAACCGCGGAACTGGCGAACCGGGCAATCGAGGACGCGCATGCTTATGCGCCGGTGTGGGGGCGGACGCTGCCCGTCGAGCGGGCCCGGCTGGCAGTGGCCGCGGCTGCAATGCTTCGCGAGCGGCGGTTCGAGTTCGATGCATGGCTGGTGGTGGAGGCGGGGAAGACCTGGCCCGAGGCGGAGGCGGAGGTCGGCGAGGCCATCGATTTCTGCGAATATTACGCGCGGCAGATGGTGCGCCTGGCGGAGGCTCCCTCCCTGGTGCAGATGCCGGGCGAGCGCGATGAGATGGTGTATTTGCCGCTGGGCGCGGGCGTGATCATTCCGCCGTGGAATTTTCCGCTGGCGATTCTGGCGGGTATGACGGTGGCGGCGCTGGTGGCGGGGAACACCGTGGTGATCAAGCCATCGAGCGAAACTCCTACGATTGCGGCGAAGTTCGTGGAAGTGCTGCATGCGGCGGGATTCCCGGCGCGTAGCCTGGCGCTGTGCACGGGAAGCGGGGCAGTGATTGGGGATTTGCTGGTGGAGCATCCCATGACGCGCTTCGTTTCGTTCACGGGATCGCGCGAGGTGGGGCTGCGCATTAACGAATTGGCCGCGAAGCCGCGTAAGAGGCAGGTCTGGATCAAGCGCGTTGTGGCGGAGATGGGCGGCAAGGACGCGATCATTGTGGATCGCGAGGCGGACCTGGATAGCGCGGTGGCGGGCGTGGTGCAATCGGCGTTCGGCTATCAGGGGCAGAAGTGCTCGGCGTGCTCGCGGGCGATTGTGGACGATCCGGTTTACGATGAGTTCATCGAGAAGCTGAAGGCTAAGGTCGCGGGGATCACGGTGGGGCCTCCTGAGGAG
>JALYJH010000574.1 GCA_030775415.1 Acidobacteriota bacterium
CTTTAAGCCTCCGGGTGCCGCGAGAATGATCGCCCAATAGACCGGCAGACTAAAAGTAAACGTAACGGCATCGCTTGACGCCATGTCGAATTCGAGTGAGCGAAGCTGCCGGGCCACCGGTTGCTGGGGAGTCGCGGGCAGAATGGTTTCGAGAGGCACCTGCACCGTCCAGTCACCGGAAGCGCTCTTTTCGATCTCTAGAAAAATTCCAGCTCCCGCCTGCAGCAAGTACAACATCGGGCCCACCAGCAAGAACCACCACAGGGTGAGCAGGCCCACTAGCAGCGCGGAACCACGCAGCAGGAAGCGGGTCTCGTCAGGCACCCGCATGAGGAGCTACGCCCACCCGCGCCGTGTGCTTTACCCACAGCCAGAAGACCACCAAGGTGTCCAACACGAGCAAGCTTTCCCACAGATAAATATGTGCGAAGTCGAACCACGTCATACTGTACTGCCCTAGATAAAACAGACTGATGAAACGAACGATGTTCAGCGCCTGAATAATGGCACTGCCAGCGGCTAAGCCCAGGGCCTTCCTTTTCCAGGACGCCGGAAAGGCCAGCACCGCAGACCACAGCAGCACGGTCACATTGACGGCGTTGCATCCGTCGCGCATCTCCACGCCGAAGCCCCCGGGAGCGCGCAGGATTGCGCCGTCGCGGCTGGCATGCCCGCCACAGGCCACTACCAAGCCATGCGAGATCCGAACTAAGCTCCGCGAGAACCGTACGTCCAGTGATTGCACTGGCGGGGTCAGCAGCAGGCCGAACGCGAACAGCAGGCAGCCGCTGAAGATTAAGACGAAACGGTAACGGCCAAGATAACTCACGCGATTTCGCCCCGAGTATCCCTTACGCGGCGCCCGTCATTGCCGCGCCTCCGCTGGCCGCGCCAGAAGCGAGCCTATACCCGCCATTAGCACCGCGAGTCCTGCCAGCATGGGCGATGACAACGTGGGAACGCTGCTGGTCGTTGACGATGCGGGTACTGCCAGAGCGAACGCATCGATGCCCGTCTGGGTGCCCCCAACGAATGTTACGGCGGCAGTGGTCGTATTGATCGTCCCGAGCGATGTCTGAGCACCTGCTCTGCCGGAGATCACGATCGCCCAGAGAGTATTGGTCGCTGGGTCGAACTTCATTGCGGGCGAGCGCGGGTTTGTAGTCCCAAATGCCGGCGCAAAGCCAAGACTCGCGACAGAAGTGGCCGCCCCAGTGCTTTGGTTCAGCGTGAATGGGGTGTTCGACCCAGCATAATACAGAGTGCTCCCGGAGAAAGCTATGCCATTTCCATCCGGAAACCCTACACCGTCGGCACCCAGCCGCGTGGCGGCGCCAGTCGTTGTGTTTATCGTGTAAATGTTGCCAAATTGATATGCGAATAACGTTCCATCGCTGGGACGGAAAGCAATGTCTTGTGCGGCGCCACCGGTAACCCATCCGCCGCCGGTCACGGGAGCAACCAGAGTCCCGGCACCTGTAGTTGTACTGATGGTGATCAGGGCACTTGTGCCGCCGCTTAATCCGATCCCATAGAGCGTGCCGCTGGCTGAGACATCCATGGCGCCCACCTGGTTAAAACCAATAGGTCCGATTGCTGTTGCGGTGCCCGTCGATGAAACGCTATACAGCGTCGCCGCGCCCCCGCTAGTAAAGGCGGCGCCGTAAAACGACGGCGCTGCTCCGGCTGCAATTAGTGGAAGGGCAAGAAATAGACTCCAAGATTTCCACATTCAGTCAAGGCTACATCAAATAAATACTGAATAGCAACTTTTGCGCCGATTTTTGCCACACGATATTTCTCCATGTCAGCCTTGCTGGCGAGGCTCTCCACGCACCGAACCGAAACAGAGAAGATTTGAATATTTGCGGTCGTCATGCGAACATTTGACAGTGCCGACGTCACCGGACCTCCGTCAGGGCGAGCCACGCTGGCCCGCCATGGTTGCGCTGTTCGCGGTCAGCGCGTTGTTCTATGCGCTGCCGCCCGCGCTCAAGGTCGGTCCCGATTGGCTGTTTGTGCTGCTGGTCGCCGCCCTCACGGTACCGGCCGTTTTCCTGCACTCCCCCCGCCACGTGGCCTTGGCCCGCGTCCTCGGCCACACGGCATCCAGCATTTTGACTCTAGCCATGATCGGCTCGCTCGCTCTCTTGGTCTCGCGTCTCCCGCTCCACAAGGAATCCCCCAGTGAACTGCTGCGCGCCGCCACTGCGTTGTGGATCTGCAACGTTCTGATCTTCGCCTCGTGGTACTGGCGCCTCGACGCCGGAGGCCCCCACCAGCGCGACCTCAGCGTGTGCCATAC
>JALYJH010000575.1 GCA_030775415.1 Acidobacteriota bacterium
ACGCGCTGTCGACGTAGCCGCGCGCACGGCCACGCTGGGCGCCGACATCGAGCGTTTTCGTCTAGAAGCGAAAGCTGAAATGCAGCAGGAAGGCGAGCGTATCTGCCAGGAGACCGCAACGCAGATTGCGCGCCTGCAGCACCAGGCGCAGCAGGAAATTGAAATGTCGGGCAAAATAGCCCGCCGTGAACTCAAAAGCTACGCGGCGAAGCTGTCGCTCGATCTGGCCGAGCAGCGTATCCGTGAACGCCTGGACGCGAAAGCCGAGCAGGGCTTGGTCGACGCCTTCATCCAGGATTTAGAGCGGGAGTCGAAAAGCTAAATGATCTCGGTGGTAGCAGCGCGTTACGCGAAAGCACTCGCCGATGTAGTAACGGCGGGGGTACATGCGTCGACCGCCGCGCAGGCCGATCCCGCCGCCATCACTGCGCACTTGCAAGCCGTGGACGAAATAATCGCCTCGTCCAGCGAGTTGAGAAATGCCCTGGCATCCCCCGCGGTATCGCCGTCGCGCAAACGCGCGGTGATGGCGCGCCTGATTACGCCGCTGAATCTATCCGCGCAGGTGCGCAACTTTTTATTCGTGATCATCGACCACCGGCGCGTGCATCAACTGAAGTCGATCATCGAAGCTTTTGAGAATCTCGCCGACGAGCGTTTGGGTTATGTGCGAGCGGATGTGGCCAGCGCGCAGGCTCTGCCGGAGGCGCAGCGCGCGGCTCTGGAAGTCCAGCTCTCGCGGCTGGCGGGCAAGAAAACCAGGCTGCGGTACTCCACCGATCCGGCGCTGGTCGGGGGCGTGGTGGCTAGAGTGGGTTCCACCGTTTACGATGGCAGCGTCCGCGGCCAGCTAGAGCGGCTGCGGGTAAAACTGGGGAGCCAATAAGCTCTCCGATCAAAAAGGAATTATGGCTCAGATTCGGGCAGATGAAATCTCGCGCTTGTTGCGCGAGGAAATCGAGAACTACGAGAAGGCGGTCAACGTCGCCGAAACCGGCTCGGTGATTTCGGTGGGCGACGGCATCGCGCGCATCTACGGCCTCGAAAACGTCATGGCCGGCGAACTGATCGAGTTCAAAGGCGGCGTTTCGGGCATTGCCTTGAACCTCGAAGAAGACCAGGTCGGCGCGGTGCTCTTGGGCGAAGCGTCGGGCATCATGGAAGGCGACGAAGTTCGCCGCACGGGCCGCATCATGAGCGTGCCGGTGGGCGAGGCCATGATTGGACGCGTGGTCGATGCGCTCGGCAAACCCATCGACGGCAAGGGCCCCATCGAGACCAAGGCTTTCAACGCCATCGAGCGCATTGCGCCCGGCGTGGTTGACCGGCAGCCCGTGAAAGAGCCGATGCAAACCGGTATCAAAGCCATCGACGCCATGGTGCCCATCGGCCGCGGACAGCGCGAGCTGATCATTGGCGACCGCCAGACCGGTAAGACCACCGTAGCGCTCGACACCATCATCAATCAAAAAGGCGGCGACGTTATTTGTATTTATGTCGCGATCGGCCAGAAGCGTTCTACAGTAGCGCAGGTGGTGAAGACGCTCGAAGACTACGGCGCCATGGAATACACCATCGTGGTGGCCGCGACGGCGTCCGATCCGGCTCCGATGCAGTATTTGGCTCCCTATGCGGGCTGCGCGATTGGCGAGTATTTCCGCGACAGCAGCCGCCACGCGCTGTGCATTTACGACGATCTTTCGAAGCACGCCGCGGCGTATCGCGAGATTTCGCTGCTGCTGCGGCGGCCTCCCGGGCGCGAAGCGTTCCCTGGCGACGTGTTCTATCTTCACAGCCGCTTGCTGGAGCGCGCCGCCAAGCTGTCGGCCGATAAAGGTGGCGGTTCGCTGACCGCGCTGCCCTTCATCGAAACCCAGGCCGGCGACGTTTCGGCATACATTCCCACCAACGTGATTTCGATCACCGACGGCCAGATTTATCTTGAATCCGATTTGTTCAACGCGAATATCCGTCCTGCGATCAACGTCGGTATTTCGGTCAGCCGCGTCGGCGGCAACGCGCAGGTGAAAGCCATGCGGCAGGTGGCCGGAAGCCTGCGTTTGAATCTGGCGCAGTACCGCGCGCTGGCGGCATTCGCGCAGATGGGCTCGGATCTGGATAAGACGTCAACCGCGCAGCTTACCCGCGGCAGCCGCATGGTGGAAATTCTGAAGCAAGGTCAGTATTCGCCGGTGCCGGTGGAGAAACAGATCATGATTCTTTACGCGGGTACCGAGGGAATTCTGGACGATTTGCCGCTCGATCAATGCCGCGCTTTCGAAGAAGGC
>JALYJH010000576.1 GCA_030775415.1 Acidobacteriota bacterium
CACCAGCGGCTGATGAAAACTTCCCAGCAGATTTTTCCCCGCCGCCAAATTGACCCCGGTCTTCCCACCCACCGCCGCGTCCACCTGCGCCAGCAGGGTCGTCGGGACTTGGATCACCGGAATCCCGCGCATGAACACCGCCGCCAGGAACCCCGCGACATCCGTCACGATGCCGCCGCCGAACGCGACTACGGCACTCGAGCGGTCACCTCCGCCGGCCATCATCTGCTCCGCCAGTGCCTCCACTTCAGCCATTTTCTTGCGTGGTTCCCCACCCGGGAAGAATAGGACCTGATGCGGCCGGCCCTCGATCGCCCGTTCCACGCGAGCGCTATGCAGAGCCCACACATCCGCCGTGGTCACCACGAAAAGTTTGCCCGCGCGTGCCGGCACGAACTCGGCAATGCGAGCGATCGAATCGCGCTCGACAATGGCATCGTAGGCGCGCTGCGGCGTTTCCACGCGAAAAGCAGGCATACGTTCGTTGTACCATGGGCGTGTTGCCCCAGGCCGTCTATCCCCTGTTTTTAGCTCTCCTTTTCGTCGCGGCTCCCTTGAGGGAAACCAGCGCCACCACGGTTCTCTGGACCGCTCCGGCCATTCTGCTCTCCGCCCTGATGATCGCCTGGGCCGCCGAGTCCGCCCAATATTTCGTGGCGCAGGGTTTCGCGCTAGCCATGCTCGCTTGGATGCAAACCCTGCCCGAGTTCGCCGTCGAAGCGGTGCTCGCCTGGCACCAGCAAACGCACCTGCTGCTAGCGAACCTCACCGGCGCGTTGCGCTTGCTCACCGGCCTCGGCTGGCCGGCCATCTACTTAACCGCCGCGTTCTCGCACCGCCGCGCTACCGGTAAACCGCTCGGCCGCATTGTACTCGAAGAACATCACTCCGTTGAAGTGGTGGCCCTTATGCTGCCCCTGCTGTATATCCCCGTAATCGCGATCAAAGGCTCGCTCACGGTGTACGACGGTGCGGTCTTGATCGCCATCTACGCCGTTTACTTGTGGATTCTTGGCAAGCTTCCCTCGGAAGATCACGAAACCATCGAGGACCTTGAAATCATCCCGCGCACCATCGTGAAAGCTCGCCGCCCACTGCGCATCTTCGCCATCGGAATGCTGTTCATCGCCGGAGGCTCGCTGATTTACTTCAGTGCCGAGCCCTTCCTGGCCAGTCTGCTGGCGCTAGCCACTCTCGCCGGCATGCCCTCCTTCGTCTTTGTGCAATGGATCGCGCCGCTGGTTAGCGAATTTCCTGAAATGCTTTCGACGCTTTACTGGGCGCGCCGCTCCGAGCGTGCTCCCATGGCCCTCATGAACATGGTTTCAAGCAATATCAATCAATGGACCCTGCTCGCCGCCATGCTACCCATCATTTATTCGATCAGCGTCGGCGCCGTGGCTCCCATCACCTTCGATATAAAACAGCGGATGGAATTGTGGCTGACGCTGGGGCAAGCAGTCATCGCCCTGGTATTTCTGCTCAATATGGAACTGGCCTGGTGGGAAGCAACCTCCCTCGGCGTTCTCTTTGCGATTCCCTTCTTCAGCGCTGCCTCTGAACCCTTCATCACGTGGATCTATTTTGGTTGGGCCGGAATTGAAGTGATCCGCATGTTCGCCGGCCACCGTAAGCCCCAAGCCTTCCCCTTGTTCCGCAAAGTGTGGAATGAGCACGTCCGGAGCGGGGCACCCGGAGACGCGCCCGCTTAATAACCCTTCACGCGCCGCCCCACTCCTGAACCAACCGCGAATACTTGCTGGCGCAGTTCGCGGTGGAACGACAAAGCCACTACGAACGGCCCCACGTAAGGCAGCACGCTGGCAACCAAATATACGCCCAGATGCCGGAGCCACTTGCCCGCCGCATCGTCGGCGCCTGCCATTTGCGACGCTCCATCAAGGGCGGTAATGTAGGCGAACGCGAGCAGCAGCGCGAGTTCCACCAGCGCCATCACCGCCGAGCCCAGCAGTAGCGGGCGCAGCTTGCGCTTTAAGCCTCCGGGTGCCGCGAGAATAATCGCCCAATAAACAGGAAGGCTAAAAGTGAAGGTAACGGCATCGCTTGACGCCATGTCGAATTGGAGCGAGCGAAGCTGCCGGGCGACGGGTTGCTGGGGGGTCGCGGGAAGAATAGTTTCGAGAGGCACCTGCACCGTCCAGTCACCGGAAGCGCTTTTTTCGATCTGCAGAAAAATTCCAGCTCCCGCCTGCAGCAAGTACAACATCGGGTCCACCAGCAAGAACCACCACAGAGTGAGCAGGCCCACCAGCAGCGCGGAAC
>JALYJH010000577.1 GCA_030775415.1 Acidobacteriota bacterium
CAAAGCGCTGCTCAGCCTGGGCGCCGGCATCAAGTGGCAGGTCTCACCGTCATTCCAGGTGCGCCTCGAAGTCCACGATTACATCACGCCCTTTCCCAAGGAAATCATTCAGCCCAACGTAGGCTCGCGCGTGAGCGGAGTTTTGCAGAACATCGTGCCCATGCTGGCTATTGCCTATACCTTCTAAGAAACAGAGTTCGCCGCCAGACGCAGATCAGCTTATATGTACTTTGACGCGACTCCGATGAACATGACCATCCTGCTGGTGGTCAGCCTGGCCGTCATAGCGATCGTGCTGCTGATGAAAGGGCGCTATGACAGCAATCTTCCATTACTCTACTTCAGCGCAGCGCTCGCCGTTCATGTACTTTCAGATCGCGTGCTCTCGCCCTATTTGCTTTACTCCGGCATCGCCTTTGCCTTGATTCTGCGCTTCGAATTCATGGGCAAAGGCTTCACCAGGTTCATTGGCGTCATGACGTCGCTCGCCATGAGCCTGACCGTAATCGTGTTCCTCGCGCAGGTTTTCGGGGACGGGCGCGATCTTTTCTAGTACGTTTCTAATCTTTCGTTACTGGTAACCCTGCCGCGTTCCACGCCCGCCATCCTCCGTCGAGAGAAATCGCGTCGCGATATCCCATCTGCCGCAACGCATCCGCCACCAGCGCCGAGCGGTAGCCGCCTCCGCAATACAACACCATTTTGGTCGAAGCGTCCGGCACTCGCGTTTCAATATCCCGCTCGATAATCCCCTTGCTTAAATGAATCGCCCCGGCGGCGTGGCCAGCGGCCCATTCATTGTCTTCGCGGACATCGATCAGCAGATGCCCTTCGCGCGGCAGCTTCTGGTATTCCGTGATGTCGATTTGCTTTACGCGCGCCTTCGCGCTCTCTACCAGCGCGAGAAAGCCCGGATTGTGTTTCATTTGATCATCCCTCCAGCCTGGAGTTCACTAGGGCGCCCGCCGTATCCGCGCGCCCACTCCGGCCAGCTTCGCTTCGATTCTGTCATAGCCACGATCGATGTGGTACACCCGGTCGATCAAAGTATCGCCCTGCGCCGCCAGCCCCGCTAGCACCAAAGACGCACTCGCCCGCAGGTCGCTTGCGATCACCTGCGCGCCCGACAGCGGCCGGCCTCCCGCGACCATCGCCTGCCGGCCCTCCAGGCGAATGTTCGCCCCCATGCGCGCCAGCTCCAGCGCATGCATGAAGCGGTTCTCAAAAATCGTTTCGCTGATAATCGAAATCCCCTCGGCCTGCGTCATCAGCGCCATGAACTGTGCTTGCAGATCGGTGGGGAAACCGGGATGCTCCTCGGTCGTCACATCCACGCTCTTGAGCTTCGCCTGCGCCCGCACTCGCAGCGTTCCCGCCGCCGGCTCGCTGACTTCGGCCCCGGCGCTTACCAGCTTGGCGATGAATGCCCGCAGATGCTCCGGCTCGCAGCCTCGCACCAGCAGATCTCCGCGCGTCATCGCCCCGGCGATCAAAAAGGTGCCCGTCTCGATACGGTCGGGGATAATGCTATGCCGCGCCCCGTGCAATTTCGCTACGCCCTTCACGCGAATCACGGAAGTTCCCGCGCCTTCGATGCGTGCGCCCATCTTGGTCAGCAGCTCCGCCAGGTCGACCACCTCCGGCTCGCGCGCCGCGTTGTGAATCACCGTCTCGCCCCGCGCCAGCACCGCCGCCATCATTAGATCTTCGGTGCCCGTCACAGTAATGCGCTCGAACTTCACCTCCGTGCCGTCCAGCCCGTGCGGCGCCTCCGCTTCGATGTAACCATGCTCCTGGCGCGTAGTGGCGCCCAGCTTTTCCAGCCCCGCCACATGCAAATTAATCGGACGTGTGCCGATCGCGCACCCTCCCGGCACCGACACGCGCGCGCGTCCACTGCGGGCAACCAGCGGACCCAGCACCAGACTCGAAGCCCGCATGGTCTTTACCAGATCGTAAGGTGCCTCCGGATTCTCAATCGCGCCCGCCGTCACCGTCACCCGCTCGCCCTCAACCGCAACGCGCGCCCCGGCGTGCTCCAGCAGCTTCTCCATGGTGTGGATGTCGCGCACCGGGGGAATGCGGTCCAGCACCACCGTCTCGGCCGTCAAGAGGCACGCGGCCAACGCCGGCAGCGCCGAATTTTTCGCGCCGCTAATAGCGATCTCGCCTTCAAGCGCAATCCCGCCCTGAATTTCAAACTTGTCCAAAGGATCCCAATGCCTCCCGAATCCGCCCGCCCGCTTGCGCCAGCAGACGCTCCGCTTCCCTG
>JALYJH010000578.1 GCA_030775415.1 Acidobacteriota bacterium
ACTACACCAAGAAGGGCCGCGATCCGGATCAGACCGATCTGGTGACCGCCGCCCTAGGGAATCCCTTCGGGCTATGAGCCTAGACCGCAAAGAATTGGCGGAGAACCTTCTCCGCCTGAACGGCAACGCCCACTGGGGACATTATGTACGCGCGTTGGAAGCGCAGTACAACCGCTCGGCCGAAGCCCTGCTCAATTCAGACCACCCAGACGAAGCCTTGCGTGGTGAGTGCCGCGCGTATCTGCGTCTGCTCAAGCAAATCCAAACCAACAACGGAACACCCACATGACCACCGCCACCATCTCGCCCACCTCGAACATGCCGCCCGCCGCCCGCCGGCAAGTGGAAGCCGCCAACGCCTTGATCGCAGAACTCAACGCGAAGCCGGGGCAAGTTCCCGCGGGAACTGAGGTCCAGGTCATGCCGAACGATCAAACCCCCGGCGGTAACGAAACAGACAGCCGCCGCACCTGGCAGCCGGCGCCGCCCAGCGCCACCGCGCAGCCCGTGAGCCAGGACACGCAAGCCCCGCCGGCGCAACTCGCCGCCGCGCCGGTTGAACAGGAAGATTTTCGGCAGAAGTACAGCACCCTTCAGGGCAAGTACAACGCCGAGATGAAGGCCATGCGAGAGATCATGGCCTCGCAGCAGCAGACTATGGACAAGTTGATCGAGAGCCGGCAGAGCAGCGTCGCCCCCGCCCCCGCCGCCCCCGAACAGACTCCGCAGGAATACCTGAAGTCGCTCGGCGTGTCGGACAAAGAGATCGAGGACTACGGCGAGCTTCTTCCCATCATGGTGAAGATGGCGCAGAACATGATCCGCCCGACCGCGGCCAAGCTGGAAGCCGAACTGGAAAAGACCAAGAAGGCCGCCGGCACCGTGGCCTCGGCGCAGATGAAGTCCGCTCAGGATTCGCTGTTCGCGTACATGGACCAGAAGGTCCCGCAGTGGCGCGTCATCAACGAGCATGAAAACTTCCTTGCGTGGTTGGATGGAGTTGACATATTCTCTGGAACATCTCGGAGGCAATCCCTCGCGAGTGCTTTCGAAGCCCTCAACTCGGCTCGGGTTGCGGCAATCTTCGAAAAGTTTATACAGGAAGACTCTGCCAGCAGATCGGCCTCCGCTCCTCCCGTGAGCCGCGAGACACTGATCGCCCCCGGTGTACCCAGGGGTGGCGCTGCGGAAGCTCCTGGAGGCGCATCAGGTAAAAGAATTTGGTCCGAAGGCGAGATCAAGGACTTTTACACACGAGTCAGACGGAAGCAGGTCACGCCGGAACAGTACACCCAGTTCAGCGCTGAAATTGCAGCCGCCGTTTCTGAAGGGCGCGTGAAGCCCGACAGGAATGATCACCACCAGAATCGATAAATTTTGATATCGGAGTGCGTCTCCGGGAGTTTTGAAAATGAGTTTTCCAGTAGGTACGGCCTATCTAGGCAGCAATCCGAGCCCGGCATATGCGGGCGTGTTTATTCCGACGATCTGGAGCGGCAAGTTCGTAGAGAAATTCTATGATGCCACGGTCTTGGGAGCAATCGCGTCTACCGATTACGAGGGCGACATCCGCAACTTTGGCGATACCGTAAACATTCGCACCCATGCGACGATCACGATCAACACGTATGCGGCGAACCAGGCTCTGACTGTGCAGCGGCCTTCGGCCCCGCTCGTGACTTTGCAGATCAACCAGGGTGCGTACTTCAACACCGTCCTTGACGACGTGATGGAGATCCAGTCCGACGTTGACTTGCTGAGCAACTGGGCCGACAACGCGTCCGAACAGATGAAGGTCTACGTCGATACGGCCATCCTCGCGGTCACCAGCATCGGCAACAACGTCGATCCCACCAACATGGGAACCGCCGCCGGCCGTCTGTCGGCCTCGATCAACCTGGGCTACAGCGCGAACACGTTGGTGGCAGCGTCTACCTACGGCGCGCCGCTCTCCGTGGGCTCGGTCTCCGCCGGTACGGGTTCGGGAACCACGAACGCCAACGCTCGCAAGATCGTCGACTTCATCATCGACACCGGCCTGGTGCTCGACGAACAGCGCGTTCCGGAGACGGGCCGATGGATCGTCCTGCCGCCCTGGGCGGCTGCGATGGTCAAGCGTTCGGCCTTCCAGCAGGCGTATTTGACCGGTGACGCGGTGTCCATCGCGCGCAACGGTCGCCTCGGGATGATCGACCGCTACACGATCTACGTGAGCAACCTGCTCCCCATCGGGAACGCGGGCAATGCGCAGTCGACCGGCACCA
>JALYJH010000579.1 GCA_030775415.1 Acidobacteriota bacterium
CTACGCTATCATGTATACTTTACATTCAAGGGGACAAATTGAAGAAACAAATCGCGCTATTTTTTACTCTCTGGCTGTCGGCATCCGCGCTCTGGGCGCAAGCCGGCGCTGCTCTTTCGGGCACGGTTTCGGATCCGTCCCACGCCTCCGTTTCCGACGCCGCGGTCACCGTTAAAAACACGGAGACAGGGGCGGTCCGCGGAACCGTGACGGATAAAGCGGGACGCTATCAAGTGGTGTCTTTGCCGGTGGGCGCTTATGAGATTCACGTTGTAAAGAGCGGATTTGCGGAAGCGATACGGACGGGAGTCCACCTGGTGGTGGGGCAAGATGCGACGGTCGACTTCACCCTCAGCCTGGGCGAGGTCAGCCAGCATCTGACGGTAGACGCCGATGCTCCCGCGGTAAACGTGAGCACGGTTGACATATCCGGTTTAGTGGGCCAGCAGCAGGTGGAGAATTTGCCGCTGAATGGCCGCAGTTTCGATTTGCTGCTGACGCTGAATCCTGGGGTGGTGAATTTCACATCGGAGAAGTTCGGCGGCATCGGCGGTTCCAACTCGACGGTTGGCAACAACTTTGCGGTATCCGGCAACCGCCCGCAACAGAATCTATTTTTGCTGAATGGCGTGGAATTTACAGGGGCGGCTGAAAATAACATGCAGCCCGGGGGGACCAGCCAGCTATTGCTGGGGGTGGACGCGGTTCAGGAATTCAATCTGCTGCGTGATTCCTACGGAGCGGAATATGGCAAGCGGCCGGGGGCGCAAGTGTTGATTGTCACGCGCTCAGGTACCAATCACTTTCATGGGTCAGAGTACGAGTTTATACGGAACAGTGTTTTTGACGCCCGCAATTTTTTCGATCGCGAGTCCGTGCCGGGATTTACGCAGAATCAGTTCGGGGCGGCTTTTGGAGGTCCGCTCAAGACTGACAAGACATTTATCTTTACGAACTTTGAAGGGTTTCAGAAGAATTTACATCAAACCGGCCTGGACTTAGTCCCGGACACGAATATGCGAAACGGGTTTCTGCCGTGCAAGCTGGTCACGCCTGGGCCCGCCTGCCCAGCATCGGGCATGGTGTTCGTCAAAATCTCACCGTTGATCAACGCCTGGGCGGCGCCGAGTCCGGGCGCTCCCGATTTCGGGGGAATCTCGGAGGCTTTCAACAACCCGCTACAAACCATCCGCGACAATTTCGGAACGACGCGGTTGGATCATATCGTTTCCCCCAAAGATACTTTCAGCGTGGTTTACACCATCGACGACAGCAATGACTTCACGCCCCTCAGCACAAACGCTTACAGCGCCAACGCCGAAAACCTTCGCGAGCAGGTGCTGAGTGTGGAGGAGACACACATTTTTTCACCTACGCTGCTCAATACCGCACGCGCCGGATTCTCGCGAGCCTTTTATTACTTCACCGGGGAGCCAACGCCCGGCACTCCAGCGGCCAGCTTGCCCGGTTTCCTGTCCGGGCGTCCGATGGGGGCATTGTCGGTGGGCGGCAGCGCGGCGTCGAATCCCGCCGCGGTGATTGCTCTCGCCGGCAGCAATAATGGAAGCAATCTGCACGTCGCGCGAAATCTATTCACCTATGAAGATCGCATTTCGCTCGCCAGAGGACGCCATCAGTTCAGCGCCGGAGCATGGTTTCAACGCCTGCGGTCCAACGAAAATATTGCTTTGAGCCAATACGGGCAAGCCACGTTCACGAGTCTGCAAAGCTTTCTGGAAGGATCCGCCAGTCTTCTTTTCGATCCGGCGTCGACGCCTTTAGGATGGCGTTCGTGGATGGGCGCGTGGTATGTAGAAGACTCGATCCGGTTCGGACCGAACTTCAAGATCACTTTAGGATTCCGCGACGAATTTAGTAACGGCTGGAACGAAGTGAACGGCCGGGCGGCCAACTACACCTTCACAAGCGGCGTGATCAACACGAATCCATTGATCGGCTCGTCGGTTTTTATCATTAACAACGCCAAGTTTCTGCCGCAACCGAGGGCAGGAGTCGCGTGGAGCCCGTTGGGTTCCACGAAAACGGTGCTGCGCGCGGGCTTCGGCATTTACAATGAATTGCAGGACGCGTTGGGCTATCGAACGGATCAAAACGCACCGTTCAACCCCACTTACAGCGTTAGCACCAACGTTTCGAACTTTCCCATTTCCTCGGTTCCATCCGGCGCGAAGCTGGTTCCGGGAGGCGTGCAGCCGGATCTGCAGATGCCGACTTTGATTTCCTGGTCATTTCGAATCCAGCAA
>JALYJH010000580.1 GCA_030775415.1 Acidobacteriota bacterium
GACGATGACGAGCGCCTATGTATTTCCTGTCGCCTGAATCGCACCGTTCCTGATTTATCTTTTGCTGAAAATGCCGAGTGCTGGCGGCGCATCGAGATGGCCAAGCGCAGGCTGATCTCTTCGCTGTTGGCGTTTGGGCTGCCGGTGGCCTCCCGCGTGAGCGAAGATCCGCAGAATGGCGTGGCCTTCGATCTGCTGCGCGGAGCGATGACGGGGCATGCGAACGGCATCATCACGCTGAACATCGAAGAGGCGGAGGATTCCATACGGGAGCGCGTCCGCGTGGAAATGCACGAGCCCTACCGGACACTGCTCGGGCATCTGCGCCATGAGACCGGACACTATTATTGGGACCGCTTGATTGCCGGATCCACGTGGATGGAGCCATTCCGTGGGCTGTTCGGCAACGAGACTTGCGATTATGCGCAGGCTTTGCAGAGACACTATCAGCAAGGTCCGCAGGCGAATTGGCAGGAGCATTTCGTCAGCGCGTACGCGAGCGTCCATCCCTGGGAGGATTGGGCGGAAACCTGGGCGCACTATCTGCACATGGTGGATACTCTGGAGACGGCCTCGAGTTTCCGCTTGGCCATCGAGGCCGTGGAGTTGCCGTTTGAGGACTTCCAGACGAATTCGCTGGCGCAGCAGGAGGCGCCGGACGCCGCCGAGTTTCTGGAGCTATTGAATGCCTGGGGGCGGGTGACGGTGGTGTTGAATGAATTGTCGCGCAGCATGGGGCTGCCGGATTTCTACCCGTTCGTGCTGTCGCGGGATGCCGTGGCGAAGTTGCATTTCGTGCATACGCTGCTGGGAACGCGGCGGGGAGTCAGAGCTGAAGGAGCTGGATGAGCTTTTTCGCAGCGTCGTTACTCATAGCGCAGGGCGTCGACGGGGTCCAAGCGGGCGGCTTTGCTGGCGGGCCAGATGCCGAAGAAGAGGCCGAGGCCGATGGAGACTCCGCTGCCGAGCAGTACGGCCCACAGCGGAACCAGCGTCGGCAAATTGGGGAAGGCGAAGCGGCTGGCCAGGGAGACCATCCAACCGAGCGTCATGCCCAGCAGGCCGCCTACGCTGGTCAGGACCACGGCTTCGGTGAGAAACTGGCGCACGATGTCACGGCGGCGGGCGCCGATAGCTTTACGGACTCCGATCTCGCGAGTGCGTTCGGTTACCGATACCAGCATGATGTTCATTACGCCAATGCCGCCGACCAGCAGGCCCATCGAGCTGAGCACCACCATCACTAGCCCGGTTACGAAAGTAAGCTGGCGGAATTGATCGATCATTTGCGCGGCGGTCGAGATCGCGAAATTGTCGGGCGCTGAAAGCGGGACGTGGCGGCGCTGGCGCAGCACCGCTGTCAGTTCGTCGATGGCGGCGGCCATGCGGCCTTCGCGCGGCTGTACGAAAAACAAATTCTCCTGGGTCTGCGGGAACATCTTGCGCATGGTGAAGTAGGGCAGCAGAACACGGTTGTCGGTCTGGCCGGGCAGCGAGGTTGCGGGGCGCTGGAGGACTCCCACTACTTCCACTTCGCGGCCGTCCACTTGAATCTTTTTTCCCTCCGCGATTTGGGTTCCGAAGAGCGAGCCGTAGACATCCTCGCCAATCACCGCCACTGCAATGCGGTGCTGATTTTCGGCGTCGCTGAAAAAACGGCCGGTCTTGATGTCGCCTTGGCCGCTGGTGGTGTAATATTCGTCGGTGGCGCCGAGCTGGATTTGATAGGCGTCGTTGCTCTGGTAGCGGGCGTGGTCGAGATTGACTCCGCGAAGATTGATCTGCAGTAGATACGGGCTCACGTGCGCGACCGAGGGGCAGCGTTCGGCGATGGCGAGCGCGTCCTCATAAGTGAGGGGCTTGCGCAGGAGCTCTTCGGGCGTGCGTCCGCCGAACGCGGGGCCCAGGCGGAATTTGAAAACCAGGATGGAATTGGTTCCCAGGCTGCGGATCAGGCCCGCCACCGAATTGTCGAGGCCGGCGAGGATGGAGCCGACGCCGATGATGGCTCCGGTGCCGATGATGACGCCGAGCAAGGTGAGGAACGAGCGCAATTTGTTGGCGCGCAGAGTATCGAGAGCCAGGGCAATGACGGAGAAGAGCAGGTTCATGATCAGCTCTCCTCCCGCATGGCGACGATGGGGTCCAGGCGCGCGGCTTTGCGGGCCGGATAGATGCCGAAAAATAAACCGACAACGATTGAGAGGCTGACGCCCAGCAGCACGGAATACGCGGGCACTTCCATCGGC
>JALYJH010000581.1 GCA_030775415.1 Acidobacteriota bacterium
GATCATCACCACGCGGCTTACGCCGGAAGTCTCGCGAAACTGTGCGATATCGTCCATCAGCGCCTGTGCCTTGTCCATCTTGCTGCCCTTGCTCTTGACGTTGGGACCGTTGATGCGGCGGATGTATTCCGGGTCGAACACCGCCTTCATAGGCTTGATGGCCGAGAGCGGCTCCTTTAACTGCGCGAGCAACGTGGGCTCCAGCACCTTGGCGTTCACGGCAGCCTCATAAGCGGTGTCTTCGTAAATGTCCCAGCCGCCAAACACGAGGTCGTCCAGTCCGGCCAGAGGCACAAAGTCTTTAATCTTAGGGGAGCGCCCATCGGTGCGCTTGCCAAGGCGCACAGTCGAAAGCTGCGTGAGCGAGCCAACCGGGAGTCCCAGCCCGCGTTTGATTGCTTCCACCCCGGCAATGAAGGTGGTGGAGACTGCCCCGATGCCGGGAATCAGAACGCCAAGCTTACCATCGGCGGGCGCAATCTGGACATTATCTTTAGCGGGCAAATTTTGGTGCTCCTAACTGATGTGTTCTCACACGTGGCAAGGGTCGTCGGGTAGGACTTCTCGCAGAATGCCCTCTATCCTACGATATACTAGCACTTCATGGTGAATCGCGCGACCAGCGGGCCCCTCGGCGCTAGCACCAGCAGTTCTGCCGCCACGTCTGTCCCTCCCTCCGTCCCGACCATTTCGGCGATTCTAGTGGATGACGAAAAGCTGGCATCCGACGAACTCGCCTATCTGCTCAAAGAGTTTGCCGACGTCGAGGTAATCGCCACGGCTTCGAATGGCCTGGAAGCCGTAAGATTGATCGCCGATCTGGAGCCCGATCTGGTCTTTCTCGACGTGCAAATGCCCGGCGTCGACGGCATGGGAGTCATCGAGAAATTACGCGCGCAGGGAACACCCTTGCCCTACTTCGTGATGGCAACGGCCTATGACCAGTACGCCGTTGACGCCTTCCGTCTGGAAGCCCTCGACTATCTTTTGAAACCGGTGGAGAAAGACCGGCTGGCGACGGCAGTCGACCGCGCCCGCAAAGGCATCGCCGAGCGCGCTAAAGCCGCGGCGCCCGCTGACCTCCCGTCGGCCAAACCTTCGCTGCAGCGTTCCAAGCTTTTAGTGAAGAGCAATCACCGCAACTTCATCGTTGACGCCCAGGATGTGGTCTACGCCACCATCGACGACGGCTTGATCACGGTAGTGGCGGCCAACCTCGAAGGGCAGTCGAACTACCGCACCATCGAGGAATTACAATCGAACCTCGATCCTGATATGTTCTGGCGCGTGCATCGGTCGTACTTAGTCAACATTCACCGCATCAAGGAAGTGATTCCTTGGTTTAAATCCAGCTTTCAACTGCGCATGGATGACAAGAAGCAGACCGAGATCCCCGTGAGCCGCGTGCAGACGAAAAGATTGAGAGCCTTGCTGAAGTTGTAAGTTTTAGCGCCGTCAACGCCGCCCGCCTCACGAAATATTCTAAGCCTTCATGGGACTGATATTCTGGGACTGTAGCCCATGGCATTGCTTACGATTTCGGGCGATCCAGCATCGCGCTGGGAAGAAGTAGCGCGCCGAGCCGCACAACTCCTGGACTTCGAACTGGTCACGGAAACGCGCTTAGCCCAATGGATGGCCGAGGAATTTGGCGACAATGCCATCCCCGCGCGCGCCTGGTCCTCGGCTGCCGTCGCAGTGCTGGCGCGCCTGGCCCGCGAGCACCCTTTAGTGATCGCCCTCGATGGCTGCGAAAACCTGTTTCGTTCCGCTCCCTGGTTGTTGCGCGCGCGTGTCACCACAAGTGACGCTCACCGCGCTGGCAATCTCATGCTCGATCTGCGGCTCGAAAAACCCGACGCTCTCG
Organism: Acidobacteriota bacterium; assembly: GCA_030775415.1. Lineage (GTDB taxonomy): Bacteria > Acidobacteriota > Terriglobia > Bryobacterales > Bryobacteraceae > Palsa-187. The sequence continues at coordinate 1,868 of JALYJH010000581.1, forward strand.
CGCGCCTCCGCGAACTCGACGCCGCACAAAAACGGGTGCGCAAAGCGCGCTTCAGCCGCGCCTCGACCGATCCCGCTGTCTTCGATCTCACGCTCAACCTTACACGCACCGACGCCGCTCTCGCCGCCGAAATGTTGGCTTGCGCCGCCGCGAAACGCCTCGCTGAGCAAGGACTGCTTTCCCCTAACGCTGCCGACGAAATAGAATTCGAAACGCGCCTCGAACTCTCCAAGCGCGGCATCGTCCCCGCCGGCCGCGCGCGCGTAACCAAAGCCAGTTTCGGACATCCCAGCGAAGAAATGTTCGCGAATTTGCTAGACTTCTATCGCATCCCATGGGAATATGAGCCGCGCAGCTTCCCGCTGCAATGGGATAAAGA
>JALYJH010000582.1 GCA_030775415.1 Acidobacteriota bacterium
CTCAAATGAGATCCATCCCCATTGAATTGCTCGCGGACTTGCTCTGATTCATTCCCTGCGATCCCAAAAAACCGAGCAACTCTCCATATCCACCCGCTGCCCATAAAGCTCCACCAGCCCATAATCTTTGATATCGTCCTCATCGCAGCTATAAACCGTAGCGAACATCCCCGACCGCACCTCGCGCTTCACCTCTGCCTCCGTCAGAATATGCAGCAGCGCGTTCTCCCGCGGACCCAAGTCTACCTTGTGCGAATTGCTCAACTCCAATCCTGCCGGCGGCACGCGACGCGTCAAAAAGTAAATCGGCTCATCGGCAAAGAGCAGCGCCCCGCGCGGCGTCACCTCATCGATCTTCTTCGCCACCCTCTCGTAGCTGTCCCAGTGGTCCGCCACCTGGTCGCGATCGTACAGCGCCTTGCCTAATCCCAACACCATCACCACGCCCATCGCCGCCACCGCCCATCGCGGTTTGTCCGCTTCCCAAACCCTCGACGCAACCGCGTACAATCCCACCGTAGCCAGGATCGCGAGGAAGGGAACTGCCACCACAAAGTATCGCGGGAATGTCGGATGCGCGCGCCCCACCTCCGCCGAAAGCGCCGCCGCCAGCCACGCGCACAGATAAAGTTCCGCCTTCAACGCCGCCGGCCATTGGCTGCGGCGCGCGATGTACAGCAATCCCGCCAGCGCCAGCACTCCCAACATCAGCGCCTGCCCCGAGTCTATCCAGGACGTTAAAACTTCCAAGTCATGCCGCGTCGTCTCGGGCCAATACAGCTTGCGAAAAGTCGTGTGATATTCAACCAGATTGAACCACGTCTGCCGCGGACCCTTTGACGCCAGCCACATCGCGGGGGCAAACGGCACGGCCGCTCCCATCGCGAACGTCACCAGCTTCCCCCAGCGGCTGCCCGCGCGATTGTAGTACAGCATCCATAAAATCAACACCGGAGCAGCCGCCGCCGATAACAGCGTGGAAGCCGCCGCTGTTCCCGCTAGCAATCCCACCGCTGCCGCCCCCAGCAGTCCTTTGCGATCCACATCGCGAACCGCCACGCGGTACGCCGCCACTAACATGAATAAGCTGATCCCGTAAGCCTGTAGCGGCCCAAAGATGAACACCATCGCGTTCAACCCTGTCAGCAACAAAGCGCTCAAAGCCGCCGCCCCGCGCCAGTTCGCGACAGGAAAACGCAGCCGGACATATCCCGCCGCGAGGCCCGCCGCGCCCAGCGTGAACAGCGCCGCGAAGGCATGCGGCACCCGCCAGTAGAAACCCAGCAGGCGCATCCACCCAGCATTCCAGTAAGCGTTTAGCGGAGACTGCGGAAAACAAAAATCAAGGTAAGGAGTTTTGCCGCCGGCCATCAGTTGCGACGCCAGCAGATGATAGCTTTCGTCCCAAGTGAAAGCCCACGTAATGGAATACGCGAAGAAGAGAGCCGCGTAAAGCCCCGCCGTCAGCCAGCCGATTCGGCGCACGCCCGGCCCGCTTATACCAGCACCGTGAAAACGTTCTCGGTTTCCTTGCGCTCGACAGGACGATACAAAGTGTCGCGTTCCACCGGTTCGCGCCCGGCCTCGCGAATCAGCCGCAGCAATTCACCGCGCCGCAGGCTGCCGCTCGTCGCCCCGCCGGCGTCGCGATAGATTTTTTCCTCAACCACCGTGCCATCCAGATCGTCCGCGCCAAAACGCAGGGCAATCTGCGCGATCTGCGGAGTCATCATCACCCAATAAGCCTTAATGTGCGGAATGTTGTCCAGCATCAGCCGCGACACCGCGATCTCGCGCAGGTCGTTAAAGCCCGTGGTCGTGCCGATGTGCTCCATCGCCGTGTTCGCCGGATGAAACGCCAGTGGAATAAAGGTCTGGAAGCCCGCGGTCTCGTCCTGCAGCCCGCGCAGCCGCAGCAAATGATCCAAGCGATCCTCCGCGGTTTCGATATGCCCGTAAAGCATGGTGCAGTTGGAGTGCAGACCCATCTTGTGAGCCATGCGCGCGACGCTGATCCACTCCTCGCCCGACAGCTTGTGATCGCAAATCACCCGCCGCACCCGCTCCGCGAAAATCTCCGCGCCGCCCCCCGGCATGGAATCCAGCCCGGCGTCCCGCAGCCGCTCCAGCACTTCGCGATGGCTGATCTTCGAGCGCTGCGCGAAGTACCCGATCTCCACCATCGTGAACGCTTTCAAATGCACTTCCGGATAGCGCTGCTTCAACCCGCGCAGCATCTCGC
>JALYJH010000583.1 GCA_030775415.1 Acidobacteriota bacterium
CAAAGCCGCGATGACACGCGTCGATCTTCCGGAGGAGGTGGCTTTTTTCATCGCCAAGCGCATCCGTTCGAACGTGCGGGAATTGGAAGGTGCGCTTCGCCGCGTGGTCGCGACATCCAATTTTACGGGCCGGCCGATTACCCTAGAGTTCGCCAAGGAAGCCTTGCGCGATCTGTTGGCGCTGCAGGAGAAGTTGGTCACCATCGAAAATATTCAGAAGACCGTGGCCGAGTATTACAAAATTCGCATCGCCGATTTGTTGTCGAAGCGGCGCAGCCGTTCGATCGCGCGGCCGCGCCAGGTGGCAATGGCATTAGCGAAGGAATTGACCAACCACAGCTTGCCGGAGATTGGGGATGCGTTTGGGGGCCGAGACCACACTACCGTGCTGCATGCATGCAGACGGGTGAAGGAGTTGCGCGAGACGGAACGGCGCATCGGCGAGGACTATATGAACCTGTTGAGAACCCTAGCTGGATAGGGTAGGACAAGCTGTGGATGAACCTGTGGATAAACATATCCACAGGTGCAAGACAGGTTGCGATGAGGCTGTGGACAAGAGTTGAGGTGTTTTCGTGAGACTTCAAACTGTTGATAAATATGATGATTTTTGGCTTATGCACTGAGGTTTCGGTCCTCAATAATCATAATAATAATCTCTTTAAGAATCTTAAATCTAAGAATGCGAAGACGGTGAGCCCATGAAATTGACGGTAGATCGTGAGAAATTATTGAACCCGTTGCAGGCTGTGATCGGGGTAGTGGAACGACGCCAAACCATGCCGGTATTGGCGAACGTACTGCTGGGTGTCCGCCAGGGCCAGTTGTCCATCACCGCAACGGATCTGGAAGTCGAGCTGGTGGCGGCAACCGAGGTTGCGGTCCAGGACGCCGGCGATATCACGGTGCCGGGGCGTAAATTTCTGGACATCCTGCGAGCGCTGCCCGACAAGGTCTCGGTGTCATTGAGCATGGAAGGCGAGAAAATCGTGATCAAGGCCGGCCGCAGCCGCTTCAGCCTGTCGACACTACCCGCCGTAGATTTCCCGGTGATCGATGACATCAATGCACAACAGACAGTGCAACTACCGCGCAAGGAACTGCTGCGATTGCTGGAGAAAACCCACTTCTCCATGGCGCAGCAAGACGTCAGGTACTACCTGAATGGGATGCTGTTGGAAATCGATGGGCAACTGCTGCGCGCGGTGGCCACCGATGGGCATCGGCTGGCTCTATGCGAAACCGCCCTGGAAGTTAAGGCAAAAAACTCGCAACAGGTGATCGTGCCGCGCAAAGGCGTGCTGGAATTGCAGCGGGTTTTGACGGCTGAGGGGATCGCGGATGTGGCGATCGGGACTAATCACGTTCGAGCCCAGATTGGCGATATTCGCTTCACTTCGAAGCTTATTGACGGTCGATTCCCTGAATATTCGCGCGTTATACCGGCGGCGCCTGCTTCCGCCATCAGAGCAGATCGAGACGTTCTGCGGCAGGCCCTACAGCGCACCGCCATCTTGTCGAACGAGAAGTACCGCGGAATTCGCGTCACCGTGAAGAAGAACATGCTGACTGTCCAAGCTCATAATCCGGAGCAAGAAGAGGCGGAGGAAGAAATTGAGGTTGCCTATGAAGGCAACGATTTGGAAGTGGGTTTCAACGTGAATTACCTCCTCGACGCCCTCGCTGCCATCGATGGTCGGGACGTGGAGTTGGGCCTGACCGACAGCAATAGCAGCTGCCTGATTCGATCTCCAGGTACTTCCAGCGCGCGTTACGTCGTGATGCCAATGAGGCTATAGGCCGTGAGTTTGAGCCGGCTGCAGGTAACGGATTTCCGCTGCTTGCAGTCGGCGCAGATTGAGCTCGATCGACGCTTTACGCTGATTAGCGGTCCTAATGCTTCCGGCAAGACCAGTTTGTTGGAAGCGATTTATGTACTCGGTCGCGGTCGTTCTTTCCGCACACGCCGCTTAGACCATCTTATTCGCAATGGTGCCGAGCGCTTCGTGGTCTTCGGCGAGGTGGATACGATCAATCGTTGCATCCCCCTAGGCGTAGAAGGTTCTAGGTCGGGAATCCGCGCGCGCATCGACGGCGATACGCCCTCTTCACTCGCGGAATTGGCACTGCAGCTTCCTGTACAGATTATTGATCCCGAAGTTCATCATCTCATCGAGGAGGGGCCCGCCCGACGCCGCCGATTTTTGGACTGGGGTATGTTCCACGTGGAGCGATCT
>JALYJH010000584.1 GCA_030775415.1 Acidobacteriota bacterium
GCCTCTGCCCGACCGCCGCGCTTCCGCCAAAAATCGCGCCGCCCCATGTGCGCGCCGCTGCTCCGCCGCACGGCAAGCACTCACAGCGCCCCGGTTATAGCGATAGTGATACAGCGGCTCCCGCAAGTTCGCGCCGCCCGCTGCATCGCACAAGCGCCAGAAGAAATCATAGTCCTGAGCGCAAGGAAACTCCTCGCGGTAGCGTGCCGTCGTCCTGCGAAACATAGTCGAGCCGTGTACAAAAGGATTCCCCCGCCAAAGAGCCTCGCGAATCGCCTCGGATCCTTCAGGCAGCCGCGTCGGCCACAGCGGATGCCCGTCATCCCGGTGCGTCCACGCATTTGTCCCGCACACAGCCACTCCAGGATGCTCCCGCAGAAATGCGGCCTGCCGCTCCAGGCGCTGCGGCTCACTCCAGTCGTCCGCATCCTGCCTTGCAATCAGATCGCGCGACGCCCACTCCAGCCCTCGATTTAGAGTCCGAGTCACGCCGCGCCGCGGTCCTCGCTCGACGTGAATCCGCCGATCCGCGCCCGCCTGCCGCTCCAGCTCCGCCAGCGTGTCCGCTTGCTCGCTGCCATCGTCCAAAATCAGAAACTCGAAGTCTCGCAAAGTCTGCTCACGGATGGAAACGATCGCCTGCCGCAGCATCCCCGCCGGCGTATCGCGTACCGCCATCAGCACCGTCACCATGACGCCCGCCACTCCCGCGCCCACAGCGCGAATATCAGCAGTGTCCAAACCTGTTGGTCGTTCCAACCCCGTTGTTGCGGCAAAACGTCCCGCACCATATCCCGCAGCGGCCCGCGCAACCAACGCCCCACCGGTGCCCCGAATCCCCGCTTAGGCCGGTCGAGCGCCCCCGCCGGCAAATCCCTCGCGTAGGCCGCCCGCAGTAAAACTTTTTTCTCGCGGCCGCACACCAGGTCTCGCGCCCGCAATGACCCGGCCCATTCCCCCAACCGGTGGTCCAAAAACGGTGCGCGCCCCTCCATACCGAACGCCCCGTATGCGATATCGGTCTTGTAGTTCAATCCATTCGCCAACGCCAGGTGGCGGTCGATCCACATCCCGCGCGCGAGCGCCCTCCCCGGCGCAGCCAACATCAGCCCGTCGAGCGCATTCCCCCCGCCGTGCCCTTCCAAAAGTCGGCGCCGCTCGGCCGCCCGGAAGGTGACTTTGGATTGCACATACACTCCTCCCCCGCCCGCCTGCCTGCCATCGCACCAGCCCACGGCCGCCGCCGCCGCCTTCAGCGCCTGCTTGATTTGAATGTGTTCGTAATGCCGGTAGCCGCCGAAGATTTCATCCCCGCCATCGCCGTTCAGAACCACCTTGTAGCGCCCAGCCAGCGCCCGCGCCAGCCCCAGCGATGGAATTGCCGAGCTGTCGGCAAATGGCTCGTCATAATGCCGTAGCATCTGTTCGACACCCGGCCCCGCGCCGCCAACGTCCAGCACGTGATGCCGCAGGCCAAGATGACGCGCCAGTAATCCAGCCGCGTCCGCATCGCTCGAATCGCCGTCGAAGCGCACCGTGAAGCTTTCGATCGCCGCGCCTTGGCGCGCGCACTCCGCCGCGATCACCGAGGAATCGACGCCGCCACTCAGGCTGAGCGCCACCGGAACATCCGCGCGCAGCCGTTGCCGGACCGCCGCGCCCACTCGTTCGCGCAACGCGGCGCACTGGTCCCGAGGGGCTTCGGCGGACGGCCCCGCAACCCACCAGCGTGCCAGCCGCGGCTCTCCGCCGATTTTGCATCGCAGCCACTGCCCGGCCTCTAATTTGCGGCAGCTGCGAAAAATAGCCAGCGGCGCCGGCACATAACCCAACGCTAAATAAGCATCCACCGCCACTGGATCCGTCGCCCCGCCGTGCAACCCGCGCAGCGCTTTCATCTCGCTGGCAAACGCCAAAATCCGTCTATCGTAGAAATACACCAGCGGTTTCTCGCCCAGCCGGTCGCGAGCGAGAGACAACTCCTTCTCGCGGTGATCCCACAGCGCCAGGGCGAACATTCCAGCCGCCTTGCCGAGCGCCGCTTCCAGCCCCCAAGCCGCAATGCTTTCCAGCAGAACTTCCGTATCGGTGCCGCTGGGGAAATGCGATGTCAGCTCCGCACCCAGCTCCCGATAATTAAAAATCTCGCCATTAAATACCAGACTCCAGCGCCCATCGCGCGACGTCATCGGCTGCCGTCCCGCATTTCCCAATCCCAGAAT
>JALYJH010000585.1 GCA_030775415.1 Acidobacteriota bacterium
ACAGACTTTCGCGCGCCTGCTGGATAAATTCACTGGACACGTCGACGCCATGGATTTCGAGAAAGTGCCGGCTCATGGGCCGCATTAAACGGCCGGAACCGCAGCCGATTTCGAGAGCGCGGGCGCTGCCGCGCTGCTCTGCTGCTAGGCGTGGGAGTTCGGCAGCGAGGTCATTGATGACTCCCGTGGCGGCGGCCAGAAATTCCGCGTCGCTTTGCCTGCGGCGGCCGAAGGCAACGCAGTAGCTGGAGTCAACGGCGGAAGCTGGGAACTCGGAATCAGGCACGGCGCTATTTACGGCTGGAGTAGCGGTCCAATTCACCCAGGAGCGCGCCGGCCGCCTTGGGCGCCGCTACGGAACCGTCGATGATTTCGCGGTTCTTGAGCGCCTTGCCATACATATCGATGTTCCAATCCGAGTCCTCGCGCAAGGTTGCACCGTTTAGAGCGATGCCGGCGAACAGTCCGCGAGCACGGGAATAGGCGAGGATTTCAGCGGTCAGACGAGCATCGGTTTCGGCCTGCGCCACGCGGCCCACAGGGCCAGCGGCAACCGTGGCATCTCCGCCCAAGGTGAACTTGTCGCCTAACAGCCGATCCATGCCCCTATCGTTCATCACCAGCATAAATACGTCCATCTCCGAACCGCCAATCTGGAAGCCCACGCTGCCACCTTCGATGCGAATGGCCCCCGGAGCGGACCACCCCACGTTATCTTTCTTGCGGCAGGTAACGAAACCTTTCCCGTACTTGCCGCCTACGATAAACGCACCCTTCTTCAAGTCGGGGACGATGACAATGCATTCGGCCTTGTTGAGCAGTTCCTGGGGGATGGATTTATCGGGCGTACCCATCACTTCCTTGAAAGCCTGCGCGGCACTTTGCAAACGTTTGTCGACATCGGAAGCCGCGGAAATGTTCAAGGGCAGCAAAGTGGCGCCGGCCATCAGGGCGGCAAATATTTTCAATCTCATGAAGCATCCTCCGTTAGTAGATCGATTACTGTAACAATGATGCCAGATCCCAGGACAGGGTTTCACTTGCAGCAGTTAAGTTTCTTTCTCGATGATGCTGGAGACTTCGGCGTGGCGGACGCCATAAACGCGACGGATGACGCGGCAGATTTCCGCGGCCACGCGCTCGGGCTGTTCTTTGTCTTTTTGCGACTCGGGCAGGTCCAATTCCACTTTCAGATAAATGTGGGTCCGCGCCATTTCCCGATGATACGATAGGTGTATCGAGTGGTAAATATCCCTTGTAAATCTGCGAAAAACCGCGGGTGGAAGAGGCGGCGCGTTGACATGCGGTATATGACAATCCATGACCGGCGGGTCGCCGGATACTCGCCGGAGGCACCGGCGGCGGCGGTGATGGTTTGACTTCCAAGCAATTCGGTTACATTGTTTTCGGGCACGGATCGAGCGTCGAATCAGCCAACGACGCGGTACGGTCCATGTCCGCTCAGTTGGCGTGCCTCGGCGGCTATAAGGCGGTGGAAACAGCATTTTTGGAAGGCGGACGACCGGATCTGCGGGGGGCGGTGGAGGAGCTGGCGAATCGCGGCGTTCAGCAGGTGATTGTAATCCCCTACTTCCTGACGCTGGGGATGCACCTCCAGCGCGATTTACCGCGTCTGGTAGAGGAGTTGCGCACGCTGCATCCGGGGATGGAGATTCAAGTGACGGCGCCCTTGGACGGCCACCCCGCGCTGATCGAAGCGCTGGTGGGACGCGCGCGCGAAGCTTCTGAAGGGGTCGCCCGTGCAAGCTAAACTGATTAGTACGCTGGAAATTGCTCCGGGCGTCCGGCGCTTTGTTTTCGAAGCACCGGAAGTTCAGCGGCTGGATTTCGTTCCAGGGCAATTCGTGTCGTTGACGGAAACGATCGCCGGCCGTGCGATCACGCGGGCGTATTCAATTGCATCTGCTCCCGCGGGGGGCAATCGCTTTGAGCTATGCCTGAACCTGGTGGACGGCGGAGTTTTCACCCCGCATTTATTTGAGCTTTCGCCGGGAGACACCGTGGACATGCTGTCGCCGCTCGGCACCTTTACGCTGCGACAACCGCTGCGAGATTCTTTGCTTGTGGCGACCGGCACCGGGGTCGCGCCATTCCGTTCCATGTTGCAGGCGGAACTTAGGCCTGGCTCGCCCGGGTTCACGCTGTTGTTCGGGGTGCGACACGAGTCGCATTTGCTCTATCGGCAGGAATTCGAAGAGAT
>JALYJH010000586.1 GCA_030775415.1 Acidobacteriota bacterium
GTTCAGATACAGCGTGAGAGCACCGCGCCCCATGGCTTCGATCAGCGCCGGATGCGTACCGCCCACTTCCGTGGCGTGAATGTAGGCGAAACAGTGGGAGCCTAGCTCACGATATCCCTGGCCGTAGATCGCGCCGGGAATGACGATGCGCGAATCGCGCGTGTCGCGGATGCTCGCGATGTATTCCGCGGCGTAGGGGGCGTCGCCGACTAGCGCGAGCTTCAAATTGGTGGTGACGTGCTCGAAGGCCTGGCGTACCAAGAGTCCATTGTTCTCCGGTTCCAGGCGGCTTACGTACAGAAAATATTTCTTCGATTCGAGTCCTAACTGGTGCAGCACATCGCAAGTCTCGACCGCGCCCAACTCCGCGCCGTAAGGAATCATCACCGAATCGCGTGCGTACTTTTCGTGATAATACTGGGCGATCGCCAGCGCATCTGTAACCACTGCATTCGGGATCCACGTGGCCAGCCACTCCGATATGCGGTACCAGGCTTTAGCCAGCGCATTCCATTTTTTGCGATGGCGCTCCAGGCCATCGACGTTCACCGCCACGGGCATTCCCAACACTCGCGGCGCCCCCGTGAAGATGGTGTTGGCCGCGTTGCAATAGAGCAGAGCGTCGTAGCGCGAGCCCAGCAGATGGAGTGTGGAAAGAAAAGTGTGCGCGAGAGTGTCGAAGTATTTGTGGCGAATGGTGGGCAGGTACTGAAGCCGTACACCACGATAGGTCGGCTGGGGATGGCGCTCGCGGCAATAGACCGTCACCTGGTGGCCCCGCTCTACCAGGCGCGTCGACAATTCCTCCGCGAAGGTTTCGAAACCGCCATAGCGGGCCGGTATCCCGCGGGTGCCAACGATTGCGAAGCGCACTAGCTGGGTCAGCCCTACGAACGCGCGCTGCGGACCCGCATTTTGGCGGTGGCGCCTGGCTTGGGGGCTGGCCGGCTCACCGGCTGGAAGGAGAACCAACTGGCCAGATCGTCGTCCTGCACGCGACGGCGTCTCATGATCTCGCGGCGCTTGGCCATCACACTTCGCCAGTTGCGTAATATGAAAGTGAAAGCCTTTAGCGAAGAATGTTCGTGCAGCAGGCAAGCGCCGATGACCAGCAAATCGCGTCCCGTGATGAACAGCCAGTTGCGCCGGTATAGATCCGGTGTCATGTTTTTCATGCGCATCAGGAAGCGGTTCTTCACCGAGTGCATGTTGATCTCAGCGGGCAGCGCACGCCTCTTGCCGGGCAGTACATTGCGCACATGATAGCCGCACGCGCGTGGCGTGTAGAGACAACGCCAGCCCAGCAATTGGCCGCGCCAGGCGACGTCGGCGTCCTCGCGGTAGACGAAGAAATCGGAATCGAAGAACTCCCCTTTCACCGAGATGTCATCGATCATTTTGCGGCGATATAAAGCTGCAGCCGCAGTGGCGCCGAAGACGTATTCGAAATTGAGATAGTGGCCTTTGTCAGGCTCCTGGCTGCCGCGATCCAGATGCCGCAGCATAGGGGTGAAGTAGATGCCTGTGGAATCCACCAACTGGACGTCCGGCAAGTCGAAATTGGCGCTGATGCTCAGCAGCTTACCGCACACGGTTCCCACCTTGCGGTCGAGATTGCCTGCATCGACTAGCTCCTCAATAAATTCCTTGAGCAGAAGCACGTCCGGATTCAACGCCAACACCCATTCGCCCTGTGAAATGCCGATGGCCTGATTCTGCGCCGCCGCGAAGCCAATGTTCTCCTCGTTGTAATGGATCCGGCACTTACCTTCGAATTGTCCTAGGATATCGGCAGTACCGTCAGTCGAGGCGTTGTCGACCACGATGACCTCAATATGCGGGTAGTTCTGCTCCAGTACCGATTCCAGGCACCGCCGTACGAATCTGCCGCTGTTGTAGGTCACCAGTGTGACCGAAACTAAATCTTTGTTAATCATGCTATGAAGTTAGTTCAAAGTAACCGCAGATTTTTTAACATGCCCGGGAAACACCAGGCACAATCCTGCATAGCGCATGATATTGGAATAAGTTACAACCGACGACAGCGTTCGCTCCGAAATCATTCCCGCGACCATCCGCGGAATCGAACTAAGCACCACCGCGGCGCAAATTCCCCGGAAAGCTCCCCGGCCGAAGTGCTTAGCAGCATATCTTAAAAGGCTAACACACCAATAGCTTGCGCGTTGTTGGGACGAAACCCCGCTCACCGAATGC
>JALYJH010000587.1 GCA_030775415.1 Acidobacteriota bacterium
CCCGGATACCACGGTGATTGATGCGTGCTCATAAAAAACACGGAGCCGTCTCGATAGAACGTATCCTGCGTGCCGTTGCCGTGATGCACATCCCAATCCGCGATCATCACCTTCGCCAGTCCGTGCCGGCGCTGCGCATAGCGCGCCGCAATCGCGATGTTGTTAAAAATGCAAAAACCCATGCCCTGATCCGGCCGCGCATGATGCCCCGGAGGCCGCACCGCGCAAAAAGCATTCTCCGCTTGGCCCGTCACCACCGCATCCACGGCATTCAAGACGCCCCCCACCGCGCGCACCGCAACCTCTAGCGATTCCCGCCCCACATTGGTGTCACCGGTGCTCAATTCGTGCGCGCCCGCCGCAATGTCGCGCTTCACCGTGGCAATATACTCGCGTCCATGCACCAGCGCGATTTCGTCTTCGCTGGCCGCCCGCACCTCCACGCGCTTGAGCCGCGCCAGCAGGCCGCTCCTCTCCAGCGCGCGCGTGACCGCGTCATAGCGCGCCGGCTGCTCTGGATGCCCCGGACCCGGATCGTGCTTCCTGTAAACCGAATCGAGCAGCAGCGCCGTTGTCTTGCCGTCCCTGGCGCTGAACATCATTGTCCCCGTAAAATAGCACCAACAATGCCCAATCTTCCACCCTCCATCCTGAAGGATTCCGTCACCTGGCTCTACCCGCCCATCGAGCCTTATAACACCGGCCGCCTCCCCGTCTCGCCCGTGCACGAAATCTATTACGAGGAAAGCGGCAACCCCGCCGGCAAGCCCGCGATCTTCCTGCATGGCGGCCCCGGCGGCGGCTCCGATCCGAAACAGCGCCGCTTCTTCCATCCTGAAAAATACCGCATCGTGAACTTCGACCAGCGCGGCTGCGGCAAAAGCACTCCCTACGCGTCCCTCGAAGCCAACACCACCTGGGACCTGGTCGCCGACATTGAAAAAATCCGTGAGCACCTGGGCATCGATCGCTGGCTTGTCTTCGGTGGATCCTGGGGTTCCACGCTCGCACTCGCTTATGCCGAAACCCATCCGGCTCGCGTCACCGAACTGGTGCTCCGCGGCATCTTTCTGCTGCGTAAACAGGAGATTGACTGGTTCTACCAGCGCGGCGCTTCAGCCCTTTTCCCTGACGCCTGGGAGCCCTATCTCGCCCACATCCCCGCACCCGAGCGCGCTGATCTGCTCACCGCCTACCATCGCCGCCTCACCAGCGACGACCCCGCCGTGCGCCTCGCCGCCGCCAAAATCTGGAGCGGGTGGGAAGGTGCCACCTCCAAACTTCTGCCCGACCCCGCCTTCGCCGGCCATTACGAAGAGGACGAGTTCGCCCTGGCCTTCGCGCGAATCGAAGCGCACTATTTCGTGAATAAGGGATTTTTCGAATTTGACGACCAACTCGTGCGCCACACCGAGCGCATCCGCCACATCCCCGGCGTCATCGTGCAAGGCCGCTACGACGTCGTCTGCCCCATGGAAAGCGCCTGGGCGCTTCACCGCGCCTGGCCCGAAGCCGACTTAGTGATCACTCCCGACAGCGGCCACAGCGCCCTTGAGCCGTCCAACAGCCGCGCCCTGGTCGCCGCCACCGACAAATTCGCAGGCTAAGCCGTCGATGCCAGCAGTTCCTCCAGCCTCGCCCTGCTTTCTTGCAATTCTGCCTGAATCGCAGGATCCGTGATCCGTTCGCGGAACCGCTCCACGGTTTCGAGCGCGTCTTGCGCGAGCTGCCTCGCCCGTTTCGCTCCCACAGCATCGAAATCCGCCTCCACTCGAGCGGTGTTCGCATAGGTGTAGCCGAGTTCCAGCTCAGCTCGCAGAAACGCAGCCAAAGCTGCATCCGCTTCCTGGGCGAGCGTCTCAAGTTCTGCTTTCACGATTCCTCCGCGCAAAAAAAATAGTTTTTTGTTGCCACCTCTGCCGCCAGCGCGCCTCTATTCAAAGAATGCGAACGCGGAATGATTATATGTTGGTGCTCGTCTGGGCTATTGTGATTGGCCTCGTTGTGATGGAGCGCTGGATGAAACTTGGCTAAGCGCAAATTCTGCGCCTTGAGGCATGGCCAGACCTGTTGGTAGGCGCGGCTGGACTCGAACCAGCGACCCTCAGCTTAGAAGGCTGATGCTCTATCCACCTGAGCTACGCGCCCGCCCTTGGCAACTCGAGGGCTCGCCAGCCCCCGATAAATTGCCAGCCTGGTTTCAGT
>JALYJH010000588.1 GCA_030775415.1 Acidobacteriota bacterium
GGTACGCTGGAGCAGAGTCCGCCTCGTCGTGGTTTGGATTCTCCAGTTGTTAGTCGCGGCAGCGTTCATCAGAGTGGGAGTGTCGAAGCTGGCGAGCTCGCCGCCCATGGTGGATCTGTTCGCTAAGATCGGGTTGGGCCAGTGGTTTCGTTATCTAACCGGCACCCTTGAAGTGGCAGGCGGCATCGGAGTGCTGATACCTCGGCTGTCGCTATACGCTGCCCTCCTCCTCGTTCTCGTGATGCTGGGAGCCATTGTTTCTCAATTGGTAATACTCGGCGGGTCCGTGAGGCCTGCACTTGTCCTCTTGCTTCTGGCTAGTGCCGTCGCGTGGCTGCGGAGGAGCCCCAACCCTGCCTGAAGCACTCGTTTAGCCACCATTTGAAAAGGCGATTCCCATGATAAAGCACTTGTTCGTAATTTTGGCCCTGGCGCTGGCGAGTAGACCGTTGCTTGCCCAAATGGATTTCTCCGGCGAGTGGACCCCCCGCATTCACGAAGACTTCGCGGAGCGCATTCCTGGGCCCGACCTGGGCGACTATCTGGGGCTGCCCATCAATGCGGCCGCGCGCATGCGGGCGGACACCTGGGATGCCTCGATCCAAACCTTGCCCGAGTGGCAATGCCGCCCGCACTCCTCAGACTACGTCTGGCGCGGGCCTTCTTCGGTCCGCATCTCGAAGGAGGTGGACCCTGTCAGCCGGGAATTGATCGCCTTTCACGTGGAGTCGCTGCGTTCCGACGATCGTGTGATTTACATGGACGGCCGGCCTCATCCCCCCGAGTGGGCAGCGCACACCTGGTCCGGCTTTTCGACAGGGAAGTGGGACGGCAAGATGCTGACCATCTCCACCACTCACTTAAAAGAAGGTTACATTCGCCGCAATGGCCTGGCGCGCAGCGATCGCGCGACAACGGCGGAGCATTGGATACGGCATGGCGACTTCATGACCGTCATGACCATCGTCACCGATCCCGTGTATCTGACGGAACCGTTCGTGCGCACCACGGATTTCGGATTGCAGCCCACCCAGCAGCTCCCCCCTTATCCCTGCGATATGGTGCAAGAGATCAAGCGCGAAAAAGGCCTGGTGCCGCATCATCTGCCGGGCACCAATCTCTTCCTGAATGAGTTTGCGGAGAGGGCCAAGCTTCCACCCCTGGTCTCGCGGGGCGGGGCAGCGACCATGTATCCGGAATATCGCTCCAAATTGAGTACGCCCCCACAGCCCAATACTGACGACGCTCCCCGCTTGGCCCAGCGGCCGGTAGTGGTCGACGACGGGCAAGTACACGCCTTGCAAGTGCGCGGGAGCATCTACATGCTGGTCGGGGCCGGCGGCAATATCACGGTGGATGCCGCGCCCAATGGACTCGTCCTGTTAGTGGATAGCGGTAAAGCGGTCATGGCGGATAAGGTCTTGGCGGCACTCCGCCAGATCACGCCAAAACCAATTCACAAAATTATCAATACGAATGTGCACCCCGATCACACCGGCGGGAACGAAAAGCTTGTAGGATCCAGTAGCCGCACTCCGCGCGCCGAGGAACTGGGGCTGGATGAAACCGCCGGAACTTCAATCATCTCGCATGAAAATGTTTTGAAGCGAATGGCGATGCCGGGAACCCAGGATACTGTCGCGTCTTCCGCTTCGTGGCCCACCGAAACCTATTTTGTGGACGAGCTCAGGTTAAGCGAAAAGTTCAACGGCGAGGCCATTCAAGTCGTCCACCCGCCCGCGGCCCATAGCGACGGCGATAGCATGGTTTGGTTCCGCCGCTCCGATGTAATCGCCACCGGCGATGTCTTCGTGACCGATAGCTTTCCCCTAATCGACTTGGCGCGCGGCGGCAGTCTGCAAGGCATCATCGACGCGCTAAACAGGATTCTGGACATTGCCATGCCCGCCTCCCGCGTGGAGGGTGGAACCATGATTGTTCCAGGTCATGGCCGGCTGTGCGACACAGCAGATGTAGCTTTTTATCGCGACATGACCACGATTTTCCGAGACCGCATCCTCAGCATGATCCGCAAAGGCATGACCCTCGAACAAGTGAAGGCTGCGCGGCCGACCCTGGATTATGACGGCTTATACGGCGCCGATTCCGGGAACTGGACCACCGATATGTTCGTCGAAGCCTCCTACCGGAGCCTCAGCGCCAAAAAATAAGTCGCTACCGGTTCAGTATTTCTTCCCAGCC
>JALYJH010000589.1 GCA_030775415.1 Acidobacteriota bacterium
CCCGAATTACGCCGAAAAGCTGCGTAAACCAAGAAAGAGCAGGGCGGCGGCATGAGCACAGCGCTGGAACCGATCAAACCCAACGAAGTTCAGCAGGCCGATCAGCCGACGAACTTCTTAGAGATTATTTCGCGGGCCGCGCGTGATCCCTCGGTGGATGTCTCCAAGATGCAAGCGCTGCTAAATATGCGTTCGCAGATACGTCAGGAGGATGCCAAGCAGGAATTCTGGGCGGCGATGGCGCGGCTTCAACCGAAGCTTCCGCGTATCACCAAAGAGGGCGCGATCCTCAGCTACGACAAGACCGTAAAGAGCCGCTACGCGAAGTATGAGGACATCGACGCCGGCCTTCGTCCGCTCCTCCAGGAAGAGGGCTTTTCGGTTTTCTATCGGACATCGCTGGAGGACGGAATTCTTAGCGTGACGGCTATCGTGGCGCATGCCTCCGGCCACTCCGAAGAAACTACCGTGCCGGTGCCGATCGATGTCAGCGCGACCAATAGCTCCGGGAAGGCCATTCGCAACGCTGCGCAAGATATGGGGAGCACCATCAGCTACGGTAAGCGCTATGCCCTTTGCGCGGCCTTTAACGTGGTCACCGTCTCGGAGGATGATGACGCTCAAGGCGAAGGCGCCAAGCCGCTCACGGATGATGAATTCAACAAGATCGAGGATTGGTTGCTGCACTTGGGCGGCACTCCGGCAGTGCGTAAAGCATTCGAGGGATATCTTCAAAAGCGCTTCGGCTCACCGAATATCCGTGATTTGAAGCGTCGCGACTTTGATTCAGTAATCAGCGCACTTCGCAATAAAGCGGAGGGTCGGTGAAGGTCCACGACGTCATTCAAGGCTCTACCGCCTGGTTGCGAATTCGCATGGGTAAACCGACTGCGTCTCAGTTCTCGCGCATCGTCACGCCGACAGGGAAGGTATCGACCGCCCAGGACGGCTATATGCGCGAACTGCTGGCGGAACTCATCATGGGTCGGCCGCTGGATGGCCCTAAGATGCCTTGGATGGAGAGGGGGACGGCTTTGGAGCCCGATGCTGTCGCATTGTACGAATTCAAGAACGATGTCGAAACCGAGGTCGTCGGATTCATCACGAACGACGCAGAGACGATGGGATGCAGCCCCGATCGCCGCGTTACGCCGAAACGTTTGCTTCAAGTGAAATGCCCAAAGCCGGAAATCCACGTTGGATATTTGCTGTTTGACGATATCAGCAAGGAATACAGGCCGCAACTCCAGGGCGAGCTTTATGTTGCCGAAGCGGAAGTGAACGAGATTATTAGCTACCACCCCGAGATGCCATACGCCATCGTGAAGGTGGAGCGCGACGAACCCTACATCAAATTATTGGCCGGGGAGCTAGATCGGTTCGTCGAACGCTTAGCGGAGAAGCGAGAGGAGTTGGGTAAGCGCGGCCTGCTGGCCAGGCCGCAAGCTGATCGTGACCATTCCGCCGACTTCCTGACGGATTCTGATCTTAATCTAATCCTGGAAGCTCAGCGAGTTTAGTTTTCAAGGGACGCGCACTACAGTGCAAAGCGGATTCTCTAACCGACTTCTCCCGCTTTGGCGCGTCCTTCTTTTTGAGTTTGCCCTAGCGGTATCAGGGTGATCTGCGGGGCGGTCCCGGAAAGGACACGGCCGGGGGAGAGCCGCTCCGCAGTTGAAAGTGTGGCAAATGTTCGAACACGAAGAATTACGTCTGTTAAGGAGAATCATGGCCGCTATTGACGATCTGAACGCAGCAATGAAAACGCTCATCGCTGACACAACCACGGCTCTCGCTGATATTTCGGCGAAGCTCACGACACTCGCAGCAAACCAATCCGATCCGGCGTTGACGGCGGAGATTGAAACGGTCGTCGGGCAAGTGAACACGCTCGACACAGCAATTAAGGCGGCTGATCCGGGCACGGCACCTGCGGCACCGGCACCGGCAGCAGCTCCAGCGGCCTAAGGGCTAATCAGCGAGCGGTGGCGTTGCACCTGCCGCTCCCTGATTTGGCCGCCGACGGCCTGAGCGTTGTCTCGGGCGGGCGCTGCATACCTCCTCCGGGTACCGGGTATGAGTCGGCGGCCAAATGAGGGAATGCTGATTGTTCGATTCGGGGAAAGGGGAAATTGTTTCGATGACCGAAGCCGTCAATTTAACAATGGCGATGCTCCTGGTGGCCATCGGCTCTGCAG
>JALYJH010000590.1 GCA_030775415.1 Acidobacteriota bacterium
GGAAATCCTTTTAACTTCGATGGACACTGATGGCGTGCGCACGGGGTTTGACTGCGCGCTGACAACTGCGGTGCGTAGCGCTACGCACATTCCGGTGATTGCGTCGGGGGGCGCGGGCAAGCCGGAGGATTTCGCGGAGGTGCTCAAGGGAGCGGACGCGGCGCTGGCGGCTTCGATCTTTCATTACGGGACTTATACTGTCGCGGACCTGAAGACGTTTTTGGCGGCGCACGGAGTGGAGGTGCGGCGGTGATTCTACCTTGCATCGATTTGATGGATGGCAAAGTCGTCCAATTGGTCCAGGGGCGCGATAAGGCGCTGGAGGGCGATGCGCCGCTGGAGATGCTGCGTAAGTTTGCAGGGTTTCCGGAGATTCAGGTGATCGATCTGGACGCGGCGATGGGGCGCGGGGAGAATTCGGCACTGGTGGAGCTATTGGCATCGCGGGCGAAGTGCAGGATTGGCGGTGGAGTGCGGAATCCGGAGCGGGCGCGGCGGCTGCTCGAGCAGGGGGCTCATCGTATTGTTGTGGGGACGGCTGCGTTTACGCCGGTCATGGAAGACATTGCAGCGGCAGTGGGGGCGGAGCGGATCATCATTGCGCTGGATTCGAAGAACGGAAAGATTGTGGTGAAGGGGTGGCAGGAGTCCACCGATTTCACCGCCGAGGAAGTGATTACGCGGCTGGAGCCTTATTGCAGCGGGTTTTTGTGCACTTACGTGGACAAAGAAGGCATGATGCAGGGGACGGACCTCGAGTGGTTCCGGCGTTTGCGCGCGGCGACACGGCGCGAGATTACCGCGGCGGGGGGCATCACGACCATGGACGATGTTCGCGCACTTCTGGCGATGGACGTCCATGCCGCGCTGGGCATGGCGATCTATACGGGGCGTTTGGATCTGGCCGAACTCGCTGCTCTTAAATCGTGAACTCCTTCATGCTCCTCAACAAAAACTAATGGGCGCGCCCTTAGCCGGCATTAACCCCTGAGACCACATCCCGTGATCCACGGCCTAATACGACCGTTACCGAGGGGGGCCGAGTTGCGGTGACTCGGCGACCTCCCACTGATTACTGCGATGGCAGATGTTGCTCGAGACTTCTACCTTTGGCGGCCAGGTTACCCAATGATCGGACCCGACTCTCACGTGCACACGTTACTACGAGCACGCTGGGGGGACGCGGAGGGAAAACGCTATGTGACGTGGCGGCGGGAGTTGGGCGGGGCGGTCACATGTGTTGGTCAAGCGGCGCTTCGTCACTTCGACGGAGTCAGGAAGACTCGCGATCACTTGCGTTTTCGTCACGCGGCGGCGTCGGGGCATGCCGGAATCGTATCACGTGTTCGCAAATCGAGGGAACGTCAGCGCCGGAATAGAAGGTGAAGCCGTCGTGGTCGGCATAGGGCTCGCCGGTTTCGTCGTCGGTGGAGGCTAGCATCCAGGCTAGATCTCCGGCGCCGTCCTGTTCCTCGATCGCGCGCAGCCATTCGGTGTAGATACCATTACGGCTGGTCTTCGAGGTGATGCCATATTCTTCTAGGAGCATGGGTTTGCCGGCGCTTCGTCCGGCTGCCAGGTGCTGCTCGATCCAGCGGAGTCCGAAGGCGACGGGGTCGCGCTTTTTCCAGGCTTCGGGATACAGGTGGAAAGTGCCGAAGTCGATTTCGGGGACTACCAAAAATTGCTTGGTCAAATATCCTTCGTCGCCTACGGCGAGGAGGTGGTTGGGATCGTTTTGCTTGATCCAACGGCTCATTTGCTGGACCCAGTCGATGAGAAGCGCGGCGTCAGCGCAGCGGGGCTCGTTGGCTAGCTCCCAGGCGAGGATCGAGGGTTCATCCTTATAAAGGCGGCCGGTGAGCGTATTTTCGCGATTGAGGATTTGGCTTACGTAGGATTGGTAGGCGTTGCGAAGGGCGGGATCGCGATAGAAGGCATTGCGTGAGCGGGCGTGGAACCACTTGACGTATTGGTCCATGCCGCCGAAATCGGGCCAATAGTTGACGAGGGGGAGGATCAGACGGATCTCCGCTTGTTCGGCGGCGGCGATGAGGTGGTCGAGGCGTTGGAGCCCGTCTTCGCCGGTATTCACCTGGAGGCAGTTAGTGGCGGGATTCCAGGACTGGAAATAGGCACCGCGCCAAGGGGCATCGAGGAACGCGGGGGAGCGGAGAACATTCAGGCCGATGCTTTTT
>JALYJH010000591.1 GCA_030775415.1 Acidobacteriota bacterium
GGGCAGGACTTCGGTGATCAACTCACGCGGAGTGTCCTCGCTGAAGAAAGTGACGGCGTCGACGGCCTCCAAAGCCAGGGCCATCCGCGCGCGTTCGGTTTCGGCCAGCAGCGGGCGGGTGGGACCTTTCAGGCGGGCGACGCTGTCGTCCGTGTTCAGGGCCAGGATTAAAACGTCGCCGAGCGAGCGGGCGCGCTCCAGCAGGCGAATATGCCCCGGGTGCAAAATATCGTAGCATCCATTGGTAAAAACCACGGATTTGCCCGCATTTCGCCATCCGGCTCGGGCGGCGACTAGTTCCGGGCGAGTATAAAAGACTCCCATAGAGATAACTTTATTGTAACCGTGCGACCCCATTGCTCCGTCCCATGCGGAGAGAGTAGAATTAGCACAGGTGATTTCAGTTATGCGCCTTAGGTTTTGGCTCGCCGTTTTTTGCTCGATTAGCTGCCTGACGATTCCGGCTGCGG
Organism: Acidobacteriota bacterium; assembly: GCA_030775415.1. Lineage (GTDB taxonomy): Bacteria > Acidobacteriota > Terriglobia > Bryobacterales > Bryobacteraceae > Palsa-187. The sequence goes on from JALYJH010000591.1 coordinate 471, forward strand.
CCCAGGATGCCGGTCCAGTTCCTGATAAGAAGGCGGACAAAACGGTAGCCAAGCCGATGACGGAAAAACAGCATCGGAAGCAGCAGGAGAAGCTTAAGAAGGAACTGGAGACGCCTTATAAAAAGTGGCTCACCGAAGACGTCGGCTACATCATTAGCGATGAGGAACGCAAGGCTTTCAAGGCCTTGCAAACGGATGAAGAGCGGGACCAGTTCGTGGAACAGTTCTGGCTGCGGCGCGACCCCACACCGGACACCGAAGAGAACGAATACCGCGAAGAGCATTATCGCCGTATCGCCTACGCCAACCAATATTTTGCGTCGGGCATACCGGGGTGGAAATCTGACCGCGGCATGATTTATATCAAGTATGGCCCGCCGGATGAGCGCGATCAGCATAACGGCGGGACCGAGGAGCGCTCTGTCCAGGAGGGCGGCGGCACCACCAGCATGTTCCCCTACGAGCAGTGGCGCTACCGCTACATTGAAGGGTTTCCGCCCAACGTAGAGATTGAATTTGTGGATACGACCATGACCGGCGAGTTTCGCATGACCATGGATCCGTCAGAGAAAGACGCGCTGACAATGGTTCCTGGCGCCGGACTCACCACGTGCGAGCAAATGGGGCAGTGCGACAAAACCTCGCGCTTCAGCCGCACCGATGGTACGCGCCTGGGAACGTCGCCGGGGACGGAACCAGCTAGCATGAACCAGTTCACGCGCCTGGAGCAGTTCGCGAAACTGCAGGCACCGCCAGCGGTTAAATTCAAGGATCTGGAAGCGGCAGTCAACTCGACTATTAAATACAATCTGCTGCCGATGAAGGTGAGGGCCGATTTCATTCCGGTGACGGGATCGTCGGTTCTGTCGAACATAACCATCCAATTCGACCGCAAGGATCTGCAGTTTAAGCAAAAGGGCACCGTCTCCACCGCGGCGGTGAATATTTACGCCCGTATTACGTCGATGGCGCGCCGCCCGGTGAACTGGTTTGAAGACGTGGTGACGGTGGATGTGCCCACCGATATGTTGCAGCAAGCGGCGCAAGGCGCGTCCATTTATCAAAAGAGCGTGCCGCTGGCTCCGGGCCGATACCGTTTGAACATCGCGGCCCGTGACACCGTGGGGGGCAACACCACCAATTTCGAAATGGCGCTGGAAGTTCCGCGGATCGAAGACGACCGGCTGGGACAAAGTTCGCTGATTCTGGCTGACGTATTGGAGAAGGTTCCCACCAAGAGCATCGGCACCGGACAGTTCGTGATCGGGACATCTAAAGTGAGGCCCCGATTGGGTGATACGTTTAAGCGCGAAGAGAAGTTGGGAATTTATCTGCAGCTCTATAACTTTGAGCCCGATGAGAAGACCAAGAAAGCGGATGGATCGGTCGAATACGTGATCACGAAGAACGGATCCAATGAAAAGGTTTTCGAGTATACCGAGGATCTGAGCGCGCTGACCGGCGGCGCTTCGCAAATGGTGGTGGAAAAACTGCTGCCGTTGCAGAGCATGGAACCGGGGCAGTACACGTTGCACATGAAAGTGACCGATAAGAAGCGCAACCAGACACTGACGCCCTCGGCGACGTTTACTATCACGTAGGCAGAAACACCGGCACGTTCATGCGATGGACGGGCTGGGGTAATATTAGCAGTGGTTGTCGGGCCGGCCAAGTCAACCGGCCAAGGAACTGGAGCATGAAGCAGCGCACCACCGCACCCACTACG
>JALYJH010000592.1 GCA_030775415.1 Acidobacteriota bacterium
GGCCGCCCGAGCACTCCAGATCAAAGCTACTGGATTCCATCATCTTACGAGGGGTGTCACTATGCCGCTTTTGGCTTTTTGGCCTTTATCGGCACCTGTGTCACTACTTTGTCACTAGTATTACTGTGTTAAAAACAAACATTTTGATGTAGAATTGTTTTGTGGGATCACGCCTCTCTTCGCCAGGCCCACAGCAGAGGCGCTTCGCGGCATATATTGAGGGTCTGGCTAATGCCGCGGGGCATGCCGACAGGCATACGCCGTTGAAGAACTACTGCACCGGACTGTTATTGCCCGGAGAGCGGAAAAGCGTCGAGCCAATGGCCGCGCGTCTGGCTCCAGACAATGTTCGTCGCACACACCAGTCGCTTCATCACTTTGTGGCAGACGCACCCTGGAGCGATGAAGAGATGCTGGCACAGGTGCGGCAGGAAATACTGCCAACCATGCAGAAACACGGCGCTGTAGTGGCATGGATCGTGGACGATACGGGTTTCCCCAAGCAGGGAAGGCATTCCGTAGGCGTGGCTCGGCAGTACTGCGGGCAAATCGGTAAACAGGACAACTGCCAGGCGGCTGTGAGCCTGTCGGTAAGCACCTGGAGTGCAAGTTTACCCGTCGCGTGGCAACTATATCTGCCGGAGGTTTGGGGGCGGGATTCAGCGCGTCGCAAGCAGGCTGGAGTTCCCAAAGAAATTGAGTTTCAAACCAAGCCCGAGATCGCCTTGCAGCAGATTCGTCGAGCGTTGGAGCAGAGAGTTCCGACAGGAGTGGTGCTGGCTGACGCCGGCTATGGAAACGGCACGCCATTCCGATCCGCGATCACGCAACTGGGATTGCAATATGCGGCAGGCATCGAGTCTTCGACAACGGTCTGGGAGCCGGGGCAATCACCTTTGCCGGCCCCTTCGCGCAAACCGGGTCGTGGAGCGCCGCCGAAGCGATTGCACCGTAATGCGGACCATCAGCCCGTTTCGGTAAAGCAATTAGCTCTGGACTTGCCGCCTGCGGCCTGGAAGGACATCGCGTGGCGCCAGGGCAGTCGGGATACTTTACGCTCTCGTTTCGCTGCCGTCCGCGTACGCCCTGCGCATCGCGATTACAAGCGTACCGAACCTCACCCGGAAGAGTGGCTCCTGATCGAATGGCCAAAGAAAGAAACAGAACCCACAAAATACTGGCTCTCCACCTTGCCGGAGAAGATCTCACTGAAATCTCTCGTCAAAATTGCCAAACACCGCTGGATCATCGAACGCGACTACGAGGAACTCAAGCAGGAGTTGGGATTAGGCCATTATGAAGGACGCGGCTGGCGGGGATTTCATCATCACGCCACTTTGTGTATCGCAGCTTACGGGTTCCTGATCGGCGAGAGGAACCGTTTTTCCCCCTCAGCCCGCGCTGGCCATGTTGGACTATCAGCCCGGGAACCATCGCGCGATTTCCGCCCGCGAGGGTCGCCGCGTCCGCCCCGAACGGCATAACCCGTATTCCATCGCTACATTACGGATTGCCATTGCGCGGCACCTCCTCGGGCAGTTGTTGCACTGTCCCTTTTGCGGGGCCAGCAAAACCGGTTAATCTTCAGCATCCACGTCCACTTCCGCGACGCAGGTTTGCGGGCGAGAGTGGTTCGGAGCTGTGCGCCATACATCTTCGAGCAGATCTACTGTGCCGAGTTTCTCCAGTGCGATGCACCGCCAGTTTTCCGGTGAACCAGTTGGTTGCAGTCCGCTGTTGCTTTCCCCGCCATATTGATAGCAGAGCACCCGAATCCGGCCTTCGCGATTCCAGCCCAGCCTGTGGGGGCACAACCATCGGTTGTGGCCGTCATAAACGGCTCGAATCGGACGCTTGCTCAGCACTGCTGTGCGGATCAGTTGGTAAATATCCTCCACCGTCTGGATCTTCGCCTGGACAACACCCATTCCCCCAACGATACCAGGCTATGGCTCTCATCTTCAATGCGCTCAGTAATTTATAACACAGTAATATTAGCATGAGGGGCGGAAAAAGCGCGCTTCGTAAAAGGTGCCGAATCGGGGATAAGTTGTTCAGGGGTATCGAGTAAATATTATTTTCGCCGCGCGGGAACGGCTTTGGGAAGGCGACTTTTTCAGCAAGAGCCGCAGGCTGAAAGCGCACGCTACCCGGTTTTCGGAGCCGGTGGTTATGCTGGGTAGGACTATGAGAG
>JALYJH010000593.1 GCA_030775415.1 Acidobacteriota bacterium
GCCCGAGGCCAGCGGGGCGGGCAGCGACTTGAAGCCTCCGAAGTTCTCCGGCACCTGGTCCGGCATGGGGATGCCGCCGTTTTTCAAAATATCCTGGTACTGTTCTTCAATGGTGTCGCGCAGCCACTCGAAGCCGCGCTCGCGCAGCACGAATTTCAGGCGCGCTTTGTTTTTGTTTTTCCGATTGCCATGCACGTTAAAGACGCGCAGCACGGCTTCGACGCGCCGCACCAGATCGTCGGCGGGAATAAATTCGTGCAGGAGCTTCGATTCGGTGGGCAGCGGTCCCAGACCTCCTGCCACCGTCATGCTGAAGCCCTTCACGCCATCGCGAATCAGCGCACGCAGGCCGACGTCATTCACCGCGGTGGCGATACAATCCTCCGGGCATCCCGTAAAGGAAATTTTGAATTTGCGGGGCATGCTGTCGGTGAGTTCTTTATGCAGGAACGCAAAGGCCAGGCGGCGCGCGTATGGCTGGACGTCGAAGGGCTCTTCGGGATGAATCCCCGCCAGCGGGCACGCGGTTACGTTGCGAACGGTGTTGTAGCAGGCTTCGCGCGTGGTCAGCCGCACGTCGGCCAGCATGCTTAACAAATCCGCTACGCGAGTCAGTGGAATAAAGTGATATTGGACGTTTTGACGCGTGGTGAGATGGGCTTTACCCCCAGCAAATTCGTCGGCCACGCGCGCGAGTTGGCGCATCTGCTCGGAAGTCAGGCGGCCGCCCGGCACCTTAGTGCGGATCATGTGGACGTCGGGCTGCCTTTGGCTGTAGACGCCACGGCGAAGGCGTTGCGGCCGCAGTTCATCGTCCGTAATCTGCCCCGCGGTTCGCAAAGCGGCAAAGGAGCGGAACTGCTCGATATCCTCGCGAACTACCCTATCATATTCTTGCTCCACGAGTTGTTGTTCGCTCAATACATCGGCAGTTGACATAGGCCCCCTTCTCTATCGAGATTACCATACATGGCGGTCACGACGCTACCCTGCTCCTCTTCCCACGGTTTTCCGGGGCGTCCCGTGACCTGTTCCAGGCTTGAGGGCCTGGGTCGCCAAGGCTGTTCAAAATGCTTATCTATATCGTTACGATAGCTCATCTGCGGACCCGGATAGCCAATTAATTGCTAGCCAATCAGCCCCGCGTTACCGCCATGCATGGGATCGCTAAACATGCCCTCAATAGTGTGGGTACGCAGCAGTTGAAAGAAGCGTGTCCGCTCGATTGCCGTTAGCTTTAAGATCTGCTCTTCTACGGGCAGGCTGGCGAAGGTTCCAAGATCCTGGATTCCCTTGCGGTAAATTTCCTGCGGATTCTTTTTTCCTTGATAGCCGTGCTCGGGCAACGATTCGACCCACGGCCCCTTGGTGTAACGATACTGGTCACGGCCATACGGGCCCGCCAATTGCCGGTCGATGAAGATGACGACACCCGCCTCGGTGGCGCCAGGCCCTGACGCATCGCTGGGGAAAATGCGCTCGCAAGCCGCCGCAACCACACGCGCCTCGTCAGCCGTGAAGAACCGCAGAGGCACTTTCACGTTCCCTTCTTGAGCTTGCAAACGAAACGGCTCGCGCGCCAGGGTATAAAGGAGCGTGCCGCCGATCGCGGCTGCAGGGACGGTCAAAAATTCTCGCCTTTTCATATTGGATTCTCGGTCATAGCAATTTCCCTGGATTCTTCAAATAGCGATCGATCATTGCGTCGGCGGCCCAGTATGTAAGCGCCAGCACCGTGAGCGTGGGATTATGCGAAGCGTTTTGCGGAAACGCCGACGCGCCGATCACCCACAGGTTGGGCACGTTCCAGTGCTGCAGGTGGGGATTGACGACGCTGGTCTCCGGCGAGGCACCCATAATGGCGCCACCTTGAATGTGCGTGGTTTGATAATTGATGACGTTGTATTTTCCGCGTGCAGGCGGCGTGTCATCGACGGTCGCCCCCATGGCTCGCGCGATCTTGCGGGCGATCTGATCGGAGTAGGCTCGCTGGCGATGTTCGTGCTCGGTCCAGTCGAGCGTGAAGCGGAGCAGCGGGTCGCCTAGCTTGTCGGTATAAGCCGGGTCCAGGTCGAAAAAATTATGGCGGTAGGAAAGGTGCTCGCCCGAAAGGCTGATGCCGGCGTTGCGGTCGCGCACCTTTAGGTTCGCGGCCTTCCACTCCGAGCCCCAA
>JALYJH010000594.1 GCA_030775415.1 Acidobacteriota bacterium
GACACTTTCGGTTTGCCGTCGGCAGCGGGAGTAGGGGCGACGTCGGCGGTAACGGTTCCGGAATTGCGCCCCACGATGTAGCCCATCGTAAAAAACACGCCGAGCAGAATTACCACGATGAAGAACACACTTAATAGCTGGCGATTCGCCAGGATCAATTCGAATTCCCCATCTTCATTTTTGGGCAAAGCAATTTCCTCCGCTCGTGTGCGCCTTCCGTTATACTAACGGATACCATTCCGCGCGTGCCAGCCTCTCTCATCTCTATTCTGGTTCCCCTTTTTAACGAAGAAGAATATATCGCGCCTATTTTGAGCCGGATACTGACGGCTCCGCTGCCGGAGGGAGTGCAGCGCGAGATCATTGTGGTGGACGACGGGTCGACCGATGGGTCAGACCGCATCGTGGAAGAAATTGCGCGGCGCAATCCAGGCATCGTGCGGCTGCTGCGCCATGAGCGCAATCGCGGCAAGGGCGCGGCGATACGAACTGCCGTCGCGGAGGCGCGCGGCGAACTTTGCTTAATTCAAGACGCGGACCTGGAATACGATCCGCGGGAATACGAAAATTTGCTGAAGCCATTGTTCGACGGCGATGCGGACGCGGTGTATGGCTCGCGATTCATGATTGTGGCGGAGCGGCGCGTGATGTATTACTGGCACTCGCTGGCGAACCGCTTCGTGACGGAGTTGTGCAATCTGGTGGCGGATCTGAATTTGACGGACATGGGCACGGGGTACAAGGCGTTTCGCACGGCGGTGCTGGCCGAGACTCCGCTGCGCTCCGATGGCTTCGGGTTCGAGCCGGAGATCACCATCAAGCTGGGGCGGCGCGGCGCGCGGGTTTACGAAGTGCCGGTGAGCTATCACGGGCGCACTTATGAAGAGGGCAAGAAGATTCGCACGCGCGATGCCTGGGTGATTCTATTTACCATTCTGCGCTTTTCGTTGACGGGCGATTTATATAAGGACCCGGGGGCGCGGACCCTGCATGCGCTTTCGGCTGCGCCGCGATTCAATCGCTGGATGGCGGATACGATTCGTCCGCATGTGCGCGAGCGGGTGCTGGAGATCGGCGCGGGCATCGGGAATCTGACGCGGGCGCTGGTGAGCGGGCGCAAGCGGTATGCGGCTACCGATATTAGCGCCGAACATCTGGCTCGCCTGCAATCGCGTTTTGTGCATCGCATGAATCTGGAGTCGCACTTTTGCGATTTAACGCGCGCGGAGGATTTCAAGCCGTTCCTGGGGGATATGGATACGGTGATTTGCCTGAATGTGCTGGAGCATGTGGAGGACGATCACGCGGGGCTGGCGAATATTTTTTCGGCGCTGAATCATGGGGGACGTGCGATTGTGCTGGTGCCGGAGGGGCAGAGCGTTTTCGGGACCATCGATGAGGCGCTGGGGCACTTCCGGCGGTATTCGGAGGCGGAGCTCAAGAGCAAAATGGAGAAGGCCGGGTTCGAAGTGGAGCAGATTATTCGCTTCAATCGGGTGTCGCGGCCGGCGTGGTTTGTGAGCGGACGGATTTTGAAGCGGCGGAGTCTGGAATGGAATCAGATGCGGCTTTACGACCGGTTTGTTTGGTTGTGGAGGCGGATCGATGGGCTGCTGCCGTGGCGGCCGACTTCGATTATCGGGATTGCGCGGAAACCTTAGCGGGTATCGGGGACAGTAGTTCGGGAATGGCTGACCAAGCTTGGATCAGTCGGTCAGCGTCTGGCAGACGTCGCGAAGATCAGATATCAAGCGGTCGCCACAGCAAAGGGGTCCGCGATCTACGGTCTTCGCTTCATCGCAGGAGGTAAGACGCAGAGAGTCCTACCAGGCATCACGCCGCGTCAGGCTGACAAGGTATTGAAAGCACTCAAAGCGCTTGGCGCTGATGTTCCCGACGATCCGAAATTTTCGGAAAGGCTGGAAGAGGACATTTTTTGGCACAAGGACTAGGGGGGAAATCGGGGACAGCAACCCTCCAGAGACCTGGGAGCCCCGGGTATTTAGTGCGGGTTACTGTCCCCGATTTCAGACTGTGGAAGCTTTGAATTCTTTGTAGGCGGCGCGCGCGGAGTGGATTTGCTGGACGTGTTTTTCGGCGTGCTCGGCGTAGATGCGGAGTAAATCGAGGAGCGACACGGTGCCGCGTTCGCTGTGCTGGCCGGTGCGGGCG
>JALYJH010000595.1 GCA_030775415.1 Acidobacteriota bacterium
AGTCGCGGCAAGAGTGATAAAGCCGCCGCCGGCTACGGCTGCCGCACCTTTGGAAGTCAGCATCAGCACCAGGAGCAATTGAATTTCCTGCGCGGCGCTCAGGTGCGTGTTGGTGGCTTGCGCGATGAACAGGGCGGCAATGGTCAGGTAGATGGACGTGCCATCGAGGTTGAACGAATAGCCGGAGGGGACTACCAATCCGACCACTGATTTGGCGCAGCCGAGTTTTTCGAGCTTTACCATCAGAGAAGGAAGGGCGGCTTCAGAGGTGGAAGTGCCTAATACAATCAGCAGCTCTTCTTTCAGATATTTGAGCAATTTGTAAATACGGAAACCGTACAGGCGAGCGATGGAACCGAGCACGATGAATACGAACAGGATGGCGGTGGCGTAGAAGCACACCATCAGGCTGGCTAGCTGTTGCAGGGTCCGGATACCGAATTTGCCGATAGTGAAGGCCATGGCGCCGAAGGCTCCGAGCGGCGCGACATACATAATGAAGCCGAGCATCTTAAAAAGAATGTGGCTGACGTAGTGGAAGGCGTCGAGCATGGGCTTGCCTTTTTCATAAGTGGCCAGCGCCAGGCCGAACATGATAGCGACGAGGAGGATTTGCAGGATCTCGCCACGGGCGAAGGCGTTCGCCATTTGATCGGGGATGATGTTCAGGAAGAAATCGACGGCAGTCAGGTGTTCGCTGGAAGTGGTGTATTGCGCCACCGATTTCGCGTCGAGGGTGCTGGGATCGGCATTGATGCCCGCGCCGGGCTGGACGATGGTGACGATGACCAGTCCGATGATGAGGGCGGCGGTAGTGACGACTTCGAAATAGAGCAGAGCTTTGATACCTACGCGGCCGACTTTCTTCATGTCGCCCATGCCGGCGATGCCGGTGACTACCGTGCAGAAGATGATGGGCCCAATCATCATGCGAATCAGCTTAATGAAGCCGTCGCCGAGCGGTTTCATTTTCTCAGCGAGCGGTGGATTGAAGTAGCCCAAGGCGACACCGAGAGTGATGGCGACCAGGACTTGAAAATAGAGCTCGCGGTAGAGCGGACGCCGCACGGCGGCCACGGGTGACGAAGTTGTGTCTGCCATAAGCTCCTATAATTCTATGCTCGAAATTATTCGAGTGGGAAAGCGCTGACGCCCAAACTCACAACCACGATATACTCTTCGCCCGCGCGCGGGGCGTAGGTCGGCGAAGAAGATGCCTCCGGCGGTCACGAGCCCGCACTACATAATGATGACCAAAGACGACGGGCTCACGCAGGCTGAAGTCGACACTATCGTGAAGTGGGTGGACGGCGGCGCGGCGGAAGGTACCGCGCAGCCGGCACGGACGAAGCCGGCGAGATAGATCCGCTATCTTTCGATACCCTCTCACTGTATACTGTCTGAAAGTTGCGGCGTAAGAGAGAGGGTGATCAACTTACATGGAGCTAACGAGGCGCTTCTGGGCTCAGGAACAGGGGCAGGATGTCACCGAATTTTCGCTTCTATTGGCATTTGTTGTGCTGGCGGTGAGCGCGAGCTTTCTTGTGAGCATGAGCTCCGTCACTGGTATCTGGGTGAGTGCAAATACCCTGGTGAACCAGGCCGCGACCGCTGCTCACGCATCCTAGCAACGCGAAGTAACGCGGGGTTGACACGTTCGTTACGCAGTGGGACAATACCCCGCGGCGGGAGGTTTCATCCATGACAGGCATTACGACGACACGCATTAGAATTGGGTTGATGAGCGCGGCCTTACTGCTGGCGATTCCGCTTTTGGCGCACCACGGCGCGGCGGCCTTCGACGTCACCAAGATGGTGACGGTCAAGGGAACAGTCACAGATTTCCAGTACGTGAATCCGCACGTGCAAGTTTATTTCGACGCGAAGAACGACAAAGGCGAGCCCGAAGCCTGGCAGGGCGAACTTACAGCTCCCAACAAACTATCGCGCGCTGGTTGGACCAAGCGTACGCTAAAGCCGGGAGACTCGATCACGGTCACCGGTAACCCGGCGGCAAACGGGGCGCACACGCTGTGGATCCGCGAACTTATCGGGCCAGACGGCGAGTCCATGCAACTCTTCGAAGATTAAAATGGCACGAAGTTCCTTGTACTTGATGCTGCCCGCCGCTGCCCTTGCATGCGCAGGAGTTGTGAGCGCGCAAACGAGT
>JALYJH010000596.1 GCA_030775415.1 Acidobacteriota bacterium
GGGGAGCGGAGGGGGCCGGTCCAGAAGGGCGAGAGCAGATTGTGGACCAGCACTTTTTCGCTCTTGACGGTGCCGGTGCCGCTGTTGGTGGCGCCGACGCGGCCGGCTACGTAGGAGGGAACGCCGTTGCTGTTGTTGGCGTAGGTTTGGGGATCGCGCGCCGGGCCGGGCGAGAAAGGCTGCGGCTGATAGCCGAGCAGCATTCCGGTGACTACGTTGCCGGGGGTTTCCGGGCCGGGGCGGTTGCCGAGGCTGGGAGTCCAGGCTTCGTGTTCCCAGGCGATGATGTTGCCCTGGGCGTCGAGGCCGGCGCGTTCGTCGATGGTCCAGGCGTTGCCGTAATTTTCCCAGGCCATTTCGTCCTTGCGCGAGAGTTGCACGCGGACGGGCTTGCCTACGGCTTGGGAGAGAACGGCGGCGTCGTAGGTCACGGTGTCGGCGCCGTTCAGGCCGTAGCAGCCGGAGCCGCGGCGGAAAATCACACGGACGTTTTCGGGCTTCAGGCCCAGGATCATGGCTCCGGTGGTTTTTTGATACCAGACGCCTTGGGTTGACGAATAGAGAGTGGCTTTGCCGGGCTGCACATCGGCTACGGCGCAGGAGCTGCCTACGGAACCGTGCATTTGGTAGGGATGATAGTAAGTGGACTTGAGCACGGTGGCGGCGCTGGCCAGGGTTTGTTCGGTGTCCTTGGAGTCGACAAGTTTCTGATCGCGCGAGGGCTGCTGGCGCAAGGCTTCGTGAAATTCGGATTGCTTGGGGAGGCCCGTGCCAGGGGTCCAAACGACTTTTAATTTTTCCGCGGCTCGCATGGCTTGCCAGGGTTTCTCGGCTACGATTCCGACGAAGTTTTTGCGGGTGACCACCTTTACTAAACCCGGCATCCCCTGCACGGAAGCTTCGTCGACGCTGATGACGGTTGCGCCCACGGCGGGCGGGCGCACGACGCGGCCGTGCAGCATTCCGGGGAGGCGCACGTTGTGGACGAATTCAAAGCGGCCGGTGGCCATGGCGGGCATGTCGGGACGGCCGATGGGTTTGCCCAGGACGGTCCAGTCGGCGGCGGGTTTTCGTTGGGCTTGCTTGTCGAGTGTAAGGTTCAGCTTCTTGCCGGCGACCAGTTGGCCGTAGGTTATTTTTTTTGCGGGATCGGTTTTGGAGGTGATCACGCCGTTAACTGCGGTGAGGCGGCCGGAGGGCACGTTCCACTGCTGCGCTGCCATTTTGAGGAGAGCTTCGCGGGCAGTGGCACTGGCTTGCGCCAGGTTGCCGTGGTTGAAATTGGCGGGGTGGGATTGGCTGCCGGAAGTGTAGGCCTGATCCGGCGTCAGTGCGGTGTCGCAGTAGATCAGCTTCACGCGCTCGAAGGGGACGGAGAGTTCTTCGGCTACTAATTGCTGTTGCGCTGTCGAGATGCCTTGGCCTAATTCTTCCTTGCCGCTGAAAGCGGTGATGCTGCCGTCGGCGGCGATAGCAAGCCAGGAATCCACCTGATCGATGGGAGGGGCGCCGGGGAGCGGGGTTTGGGCGAACTGGGCTTGCGCGGTGCCGCTTCCCATCATGCGAAAGCCTACGATCAGGGCTCCCGCGCTTTTTAAGAAGTGGCGGCGATTCAGTTCCGCGCGCGCGGCCGAAGTCATTTCGCTACCTCCTTCGCATAGCGCTGGATGGCTTGCTGCATGCGCACGTGGGTGAAGCAGCGGCACAGCACGCCGGACAGCGCCTGCTGGATTTCGGACTCGCCTGCTTGGGGGTTCTTGTCGAGGAAAGCTTTCGCGGTCAGGATTACGCCGTTCAAGCAGAAGCCGCATTGAGCGGCTTGCTCGTCGATGAAGGCTTTCTGGATGGGGTGGGGTTTCTCGGGGGTGCCCAGGCCTTCGAGCGTCACGATATCCTTGCCCACCACGGCGCTGACGGGGGTCAGGCAGGAGCGCACGGCGGCGCCGTTTACGATGGCGGTGCAGGCGCCGCACTGGCCTAGGCCGCAGCCGAACTTGGGGCCGCGCAGTTCCAGATCGTCGCTTAAGGCGTAGAGCAGCGGAGTGGAGGGATCGAGCTCCAGGGTGTGGGCCCGGCCGTTGACCTTGAGATTGATGGCGCTCATATCAGCTTAAGAGTAGAGCGCGGGGTAGCGTGGGTCAAGGGCTGGCAACAACGG
>JALYJH010000597.1:0-1417 GCA_030775415.1 Acidobacteriota bacterium
GGTGTAGGCGCGGTGCGACAGAATTCCTTCCAGCGATTCTTTGCGGGCTTTCTGTTTCGAGAGCGCTTCGCGCAGGGTGTTTAATTTTTGGCGGGACTCGACGGTGCGCTGCTGGCGGTCCTTCATTTCTTCTTCGACCCGGCGGCGGCGGTCGATCAAAGATTCGAGCTCCAATTGGCGCGCGGAGAGGCGCGTGGAGAGTTCGGCGCGGCTTTGGTCGAGGCGCGAGATGTCGGTGGACGCTCCTTCTTCCTCTTTGCGGGAGCGGGCGGCGTCGCGGTCCATGGCGGCCAGGTATTCGTCGGCTTGCGCCAGTTGATTGCGCAGCGCGGAGGCTTCGCCAAGCAGGCGCAACACTTGTTGGCGGGCGGATTCCAGCTGGCGCTCGCGTTCGCGGAGATGGTTTTGCAGGGCGTCGCGCTCTTGCGATTTGGTTTGCAGGCGCTCGCGGGCGGCGGCGGCATCGCTTTCGATGGCGGCGATATTTTCTTGATGCGTTGCGAGTTCGGCGGATTCGCGCTGGTGGCGTTCTTCTAAGGAACGGGTTTCGGTTTCGCCGGAGGCCATGCGTTCTTCGATGGCTCCGATTTGCTTGGCTTGGAGGGCCAAGCGGCTGCGGGTGCGCTCGGCTTCCAGATTCAGTTCAGCGACGCGGGCGCGGGATTCGGTGAGCGCGGCCTCCACTTGATAGCAGGATTCCTGGGTGCGCGCGTATTCCTGTTCCTTGGTTTGGACTTCGGCGGAGAGGGTTTGAAAGCTGCTCTGCGCTTGGGTGAGATCGAGCGCTAATTTCGCGGCTTCGCTTTCGAGCATCTGGAAGCGGCCGGCTACGGCCCGGCGGAGATGCGTCAGCATGTCGGTGCGCAGCTCTTCGTAGCGCTTGGCTTTCGAGGCCTGGCGCTTGAGCGAGTTGGCTTGGCGGCTGACTTCTTCGAGGATGTCGAACACGCGGGCGAGATTTTGTTTCGCGCTTTCCAGTTTCGATTCGGCCAGGCGCTTGCGGGTTTTGTATTTACCGATGCCGGCGGCTTCTTCGATGATGGCGCGGCGGTCGGCTGGTTTGTTGGAGAGAATTTGGCCGATGCGGCCTTGCTCGATGATGGCGTAGCTTTCCGGGCCTAGGCCGGTGCCCATGAAGAGGTCCTGTATATCGCGCAGGCGCGCGGATTTTCCGTCGATCAAATATTCGCTTTCACCCGACCGGTAGAGGCGGCGCGTGATGGTGATCTCAGAGGGATGCGGCGCGTTGCCGTTGGTGGCGGCGGCGGGCGCGGGGTCGGCCATCGTCAAGGTAACTTGGGCGAGGCCGAGCGGCTTGCGGTCGCGGGTGCCGGCGAAGATGACGTCTTCCATGCGGGAGCCGCGCAGGCTCTTGGCGCTTTGCTCACCGAGGACCCAACTGATGGCGTCGCTGAGG
>JALYJH010000597.1:1427-2146 GCA_030775415.1 Acidobacteriota bacterium
AGGTTGGACTTTCCACAGCCGTTGGGGCCCACGACGGCGGTGACGCCGGAGCCGTGGAAGCGCATTTCGGTGCGATCATAGAACGACTTGAAGCCTTGGATATCGACGCGCTTGAGCTGGAGCAAAACCTAGCCCTCCATATAGTTATAGAGACGCATCTCGGGGGGACAAACCAATCCTAAACTGAATTTAGGGGAAAGTAAAGCACTAAGGCTACTGGGGCTGGGGGCGGTCCAGAAAATACCCCTAGATGTAGGGGTCTACGCGCCTTAGGGGAGCTCGTGGAGGGCGGACTTGATGTCGGCCTCGGGGCATTCATAGGGTTCGCCGAGGTAGTGGAATTGCTGGATGCCACGGTCGAGGGTGAGTTTTTCGAGGAGGGCGCCGTAGGGGATGGTGTGTTTCAGGTCGCTCAAGGGGCGGAGGGTGCGGGGGTTGAGTTTTACGGCTTCGATGGACTTGGTGAGCTCGAATTTGGCCATGGGGTTAGTTTACGCGTTTATATCAGGGGCGTATGTGGGGGCGCTGCCCTCTCATGATGAATGAAAGCCGTGCCTGCTGCCCCATATGTGGTCTAAGATCGCAGATTACGATCTTAGACCGTGCGATCAAACATTCGCATCACGGCCGTGAGCGGGGGCGTTCGAAGCTGATCTTGAGGCGGGTTCCGGTCGCGTTGGCTAGGCGATCGAGTGTTTGCGTGGAGGGGCGGGTGCGTC
>JALYJH010000598.1 GCA_030775415.1 Acidobacteriota bacterium
CCGCCCCGGCTCCTCCCGCGCCCGCTGTTCCCGTCGCGCAATCGCTGGAAGCCGCCTCCAAGCCTAGCCCGCAAGCCGCCGGCGATGCCCAACGCTTCCACCAATTAGGGCGCGAACAGAATGACCGGCAAAAATTCGAGCAGGCCATCCGCATGTTGAACCGTGCGATTGAACTCGACCCGTGGCTCGCCAGCGCCTATAACGCACGCGGCTATGCCTATCTCCGCATGCTGAATTACGATCGCGCCGTGATCGATTTCTCGGAAGCCATCCGCCTGCAGCCGAATTACACGAACGCCTACGTGAACCGCGCCGTCGCCCGCCGCCATACCGGTGACGCCACCGGCGCCGCAGCGGATCAACGCAAGGCTTATGGGTTGAGCGCCGGCGAGCAGCGCCCCGCCCCGCTCCATTCCGCGTTAAGCGCCCAACGCTAGTCGGCGGTTTTACGCCGTGCGCATACTCTCGGATTTATCGTTTCCCGAAAGCGCCGCCTGCGCCGCCGCCAGCCGCGCGATCGGCACACGGTAGGGCGAGCAGGAAACGTAGTTCATGCCCACGCGATAGCAGAACTCAACGGAGCTAGGCTCGCCGCCATGTTCTCCGCAGATCCCGATCTCCAGATTCGGACGCGTCTGCCGCCCCAGCTTGATCGCCATCTGGATCAGCGATCCCACGCCCTCCTGATCGATTGCGGCGAAAGGATCCGCCTTGAAGATCTTCAAGTTCTCATACTCTCTTGAAAATTTCGTATAGTCGTCACGCGAAAGCCCCATGGTGGTCTGCGTCAGATCGTTCGTCCCAAAGCTGAAGAACTCCGCATACTCGGCCACTTTATCCGCCGTCAAAGCCGCGCGCGGAATCTCAATCATGGTGCCGATCATGTAGTGCTGCTTCTTCAATCCGGCGCTTGCCAGCACCTCATCGGCGATCTTTTTAACGATGTCCTTCTGGTTCTCGAGTTCCTTCGCGCTGCCCACCAGCGGAATCATCACTTCGGGAATCACCTTGATCCCTTTCTTCGCCACCAGCGCCACCGCCTCGAAAATTGCCCGCGCCTGCATCTCCGTGATTTCCGGATACGTGATCCCCAGGCGGCATCCGCGATGCCCCAGCATCGGGTTGAATTCATGCAGCTCTTCCACGCGATGCAGCAACTCCGGCAGCGCTTTTTTCAAATCGCCAACCGGAATCCGGTACTTCTCCGACATCTCTTTCTTATCTTTCGAACCCACGTAGGGCAAGCGCGCCAGATCCACCATCAGGTCTTCACGCTTGGGCAGGAACTCATGCAGCGGCGGATCGAGGGTGCGGATCACCACCGGGAATCCGTCCATCGCTTCAAACAGCCCCGCGAAATCCTTGCGCTGCATCGGCAGCAGTTTGTCGAGCGCCTTGCGCCGCGTCTTCTCATCGCGCGCCAGAATCATCGCCTGCACGTGCGGAATGCGGTCTTCGGCGAAAAACATGTGTTCCGTGCGGCACAAGCCAATGCCTTCCGCCCCAAACAGGCGCGCCGCCTTCGCATCGCGTGGAATGTCGGCGTTCGCGCGCACGCCAAAACTTCCCCGGAAGGTATCTGCCCACTTCATCAGCTTGCCGAAGTATGACGAGTTCGGATCCGGCTCATTCGTCTGCGCCTTACCCAGATAAACGTTCGCGGTGGTGCCGTCGATCGAAATCCAATCGCCTTCCTTCACCACTATCTTCTTGCCGCCTACCGTAGTCGTGAAAGCCTTGTCGCGCTCACTAATAGAGATCGACCCGGCCCCCACAATGCACGGCCGTCCCATCCCGCGCGCCACGACCGCAGCGTGGCTCGACTTGCCGCCCACCGCCGTCAGAATCCCCCGCGCCACGTCCATCCCGTGAATATCGTCCGGCGTCGTTTCTTTGCGAACCAGAATTACCGGACCGCCCTTCGCCAGCTCCACCGCATCATCCGCGCTGAATGCACAGCGCCCCACGGCAGCGCCCGGAGACGCCGCAATCCCATTCGCCACCAGCGTCAGTTTCTTGAGCGAAGGAGCATCGAACACCGGATGCAGCAACTGATCGAGTTGATTCGGCGCCACGCGCAGCACCGCTTCTTTCTGGTCAATCATGCCCTCCTCGGCCATCTCCACCGCC
>JALYJH010000599.1 GCA_030775415.1 Acidobacteriota bacterium
GTGGTGCCCCACATGAAGACCAGCGCGAAACTCCAGAAGCCGAGTGCGCTGTGCAGGTCCCAGTTCATGCGCTTCCAGCCGACGCCGCGGCGCAGGGTCAGATTGCGCCGCCAATTGGCGACTCCCGGCCACCACACGACCAAGCCGGTAAGGCACAGAAGCGCGGTCAAGCCACCACCAATCGAATTCCAGCTCATGCCGTTCGTGCCCAGGAGCAAATTGCCGTGGAGATCTGAAATCCAGCGCATGATGCGGAACCACTGCGAAATGGCGGGGCCGCGATCTTCGCCCGTATACGGATTCACCAGGCGGCGGATTTCGCGCGAGCCGCGCGCCAGCAACACTTCCGAGGCTTCGTCGCCATCGCGTCCGGGCTTGAGCTCGCGGATCGCGTAGCCAGGATAGGCGCGCTGCAGGGATTGCTCTAATTCACCTTGGCTGAGCTCGCGGTCTTGCGGCGTAACGTGAAGCTTCTCGACCAGCACATCGTAAATGTCATTGCGGAACACGACGGCGCTGCCGCTGACGCACACGACGGCGATGTATAGGCCAAGAATCAGGCCGGACCACAAGTGAATCTGGAAAAAAACTTTGCGCAGCCAGGTGGTTTGCGGACGCCGCAGCCAGGTCTGCCACAAAGACGCGCTAGCGCCTGCCGGCGCGGAGGGCTGGGGATGTCCGGCGGTCGAACTCGCGGATGGGATTGCGAATTTGCCCAACATGCCATGCTAACAAAAAGCGGAATATCAGGGGGTGGCGGGCCAGGTAATGCAGGGCGCGGTATTGCAGATCGGGGCGTCCGTCGAGCAGCAACAACAGATCGGCCATGAAGCGGGGACGGCGCGTCAGGCGGCGATGCGCGGCCTCGTAGAAGTCGAGATTGCCGGCGACGAGCGCATCGGCGAGTGCCAGCGATTGGCGGAATGCCAGGCCTAAACCTTCGCCCGTGATGGCGTCGACCGATCCGGAGGCATCCCCAATAAGAGCGACGCTGCCTTGCGTGACCACCCACAAACGGCGGGTGGCGGAGAGGCCGCCGCGTTCGATCGTGAGGCGCGGGGCGTCAGCAAGGCGTTCCCGCAGTTCCGGGAAATAGTCGAGCGCTTCTTCGACGCGCATCTGCGGGTCGTGGCACAACACGGCGACCATGACTTGATCGGCGGCGACGGAGGCGACGTACATTTGAAATTCGGGGTGCCAATAGACTTCGACGTGATCGGTCCAGGGGGCGATTTCGTAATGGACGCGGAAGCCGAGGCGTTCGCGGACGCGGCGCCAGCGGTCGAGGCCGGCCCATTTGCGGACGCGCGAGGCATGGCCATCGGCGCCAATAATCCAGCGGGATTTGACGTCGGAGAGCTCGCCGGAGGGCGTTCCCCAATGGAGTTCCACTCCGGATTGTGCGGCGGCGTTCGCCAGGATTTGGTGGAGGGCGGTGCGGCGCAGAGCGAGTCCGCTGCCGGCGGGAAAATCGGCCGCCACGGAAACGTCTTCGCCCAGGAAGCGGATGCCGCGGAAGGGAACGCCGGTTCCGGCGGGGATTTCGACGCCCAACTCGGCGAGGGCTTTCAAGGCATCGGGCATCAGGCCTTCGCCGCAAGCTTTGTCGATGGGCGGGACCGCGGCATCGATCACCGCGACTGTGAAACCTTTGCGGCGGGCGGCAATGGCGGCGGCGAGACCGGCGGGGCCTCCGCCGACGACCAGCACGTCGGTGTCAGGAAAAACCAAATTTCACCAGCGCAGGAGAACGACCTCGGAGCAGAATCCGGGGCCGAGGGCGGCCATGACACCGAGCGTTCCAGGCTTCGGGCGGCGGTTCAGCATGACGTCTTCGAGGACGCACAAGACGGAGGCGGAGGATAAATTTCCCAGGCGGCGCAGGCAATCCCAGGAGGCTTGGATTTCGCCCTTTTTCAAGCCCAGAGATTCTTCGGCGGCTTCGAGGACTTTGGGGCCGCCGGTGTGCATTACCCAGGAGCCGACGTCGGAGCGCGCGAATCCATGTTGGGCTAAGAGGGCGTCGACGTCGGGGCCGAGGTGTTCGCGCACAACGGCGGGGACTTCGCGGGAGAGGACGATGCGGAAACCTTTTTCTGAAATGTCCCAGCCCATCACTTCTTCGG
>JALYJH010000600.1 GCA_030775415.1 Acidobacteriota bacterium
GGTTGATCGTAATCCACCCCCAGCCAAATGGCAAGCCAACGAAATCCTTCCAAAACTCACTTTGACTGTTGCAATCTCCGGCGGTTTTCAGTTCGGATGCACTGATAGATTTGAAGTCAATCGAGTCGTCATCGTCTGTTGCATTAACACTGAGCGAGACGGCCCCAAAGTTAAGAGTTACTCGGTTCAGTATTCCATGCTGTTCAACCTGCAAGATGGAAACAAGAGGCCTTCCCTCAATTTCATGAAAACTCCCCAGTTTCTGAAAGAGGGCTTTCCCTACCGCTAAGGCGATGTCATGCTCCATGCGATTCCTCAAATGTGGCGCCGAGTAAGCCAACGCCCTAATTAGCGCGGGTGCTCATTGCCGCCATGCGGCGTTCCATCTCTTGTTGCGATACATCTTCGACGTGCGTGGCCATCCACCACTGATTACCCCACGAGTCGTGCACGCCGGCGCTGCGGTCGCCGTAGAATTGATCGGTGGGCTCGCGAATCGACACGGCTCCGGCGGCGAGCGCGCTCTGATAGAGGGCGTCAGTGTCGGGCACGTAGAGATGAAGCATGGAGTGCATTTCCTGGCCTGCGGCGACTTGGCCGATCATTATTATCGAATCGCCGATCTTCACTTCGGCGTGGCGGACGGAGCCGTCGGGGGCGTCCATGCGGAAGTACACTTTGCGGCGAAGGCTTTTTGGAGAAACTCTATTAGCTTCGCGGTGATCGGTTACGGTTAGAAACGGGGTAACGGTTCCGAATCCTTTGGGGACGGGGTTGGGCATGGGATTTGGCCTCCTAAATGGCATTGTATATCCGCAGGGCCTTCTTGGCTGTGGTGCTTAGGGGGATTTTCGCTAGCTCGTTGATCGTGTGCCAGCGGGATTCGACGGGGGTGGTCAGCGTGGTGGCTTCCTTCACGGTGAAGCGGTAGCGGCGGTGGGTGATGGTGTGGCGGAAGTCGCCTAGCGTGGAGCCTAAGCGAGACTGCGGCACGTGCTCGGGGAGATCCCAGAAGCCTTTTACGAGGGGGCTGGGCGTAAGCAGGATGCTGCGCTTTCGGCGGATCACTAGCAGGGTGCGTTCTAACTGTTCCGGGATGGGCTTGGCGCGTTTTAACGGGAGCTCGTTTTGCGTACCGGCCTGGTGCGCTTCGCAATGACGCGCTACTGGGCATTCTGCGCAGTGTGGATGGCGGGGTAAACAGACGGTGGCGCCTAATTCCATCATGGCCTGATTCCAACGTGCGGGATCTCGCGGGTCTAATAGGCTGTCAGCCAGGGGCTGGGCGTCTACGTTCGCATCGTTGGTCCAGCGGGCTAGAACGCGCTTCACATTGCCGTCGACTACGGCGTGAGGGAGACCGAAGGAGATGCTGGCAATAGCGGCGGCGGTATAGGGGCCAATGCCGGAGAGAGCCAGTATGGATTCGTAGTTGTTGGGGAAGGTGCCTGCGGCTGCGATTTGCTGCGCTGCCTTCTGCAAATTGCGGGCGCGGGAGTAATAGCCCAGGCCGGCCCACATTGTTAGCAGGTCTGATTCCGGGGCTATCGCTAGAGACGTGGGGGTGGGGAAGCGCTTCAAGAAACGCTCGTAATAGGGGATCACTGCGGCTACGCGGGTCTGTTGCAGCATCACTTCGGAAATCCAGATGGCGTAGGGATCGCGGGTTTTGCGCCAGGGGAGATCGCGCTTGGCCTGGTCATACCAGCGCGTGAGTTTTTGGCGCAGCGAACGGATGGCGGGTGGAAGCAAACTTCTATAATAAAAGATGGCCTACTGCGCTTGAACGACTTTATTTCCATCCGTGGGGCGCGCGTTCACAACCTGAAGAACGTTTCGCTGGATATTCCGCACGACCAGCTCACTGTGATGACGGGCGTGTCAGGCTCCGGGAAATCCTCGCTCGCGTTTGACACGATTTACGCCGAGGGGCAGCGAAGGTATGTGGAGTCGCTGTCGGCTTACGCGCGGCAGTTTTTGGAGCGCATGGAGAAGCCCGACGTGGATGAGATTGAGGGGATCGCGCCGCCGGTGGCGATCCGGCAGAAAAATACTACGCGGAACCCGCGGTCGACGGTAGCCACATCAACCGAGTTGTACGATTTTCTGCGGCTGTTGTGGGCG
>JALYJH010000601.1 GCA_030775415.1 Acidobacteriota bacterium
AAGGGCTGTCTCCAAGGGCCGTCGGCACACGAGTGTAGCGACGCAGCAAGAGCCCGGAAGTAGTATCGAAGTAGAGACGGACGGGCACGCCTTCGGAAGGCTCGCCGACCAAGACATAAGCGTCGGTGGCGCCAACTTTCTCGATGCCTTCCACCTTTAAATTCGCGTAGTCCTTGGATATGTTCAGCGGCTCGTATAAATCGGCGCTTCTTCTTTCCCGAATCGCGTCTAGTGCAATCAAGGGCGCCACCCTGCCTCGGTCATCGCGGCTCCAGGCTCCGGTTTGGTCGGAACCGCTCAGATAGGTCGTCTTACTGGTTACTGCAGTACGCAGGAGAAGGCCTGGCGCCTTTTGATAGATCTCCACTTCGGCGGGCATTGGATGCACTCCACCAGGCCCGGTGGGCACATCCTGTTTTGCCGTGATGATGCGCGTCTTTACTTTTCGGATATTTTGTTCGCCCCCAAGCGCATTCAAGTATTTCGTAAGAATCTCGGCAGGCGTTGGCAGGGCAACAGACGGCGGAACAGCCTCGGATTTCGCCTCGGCTGGATTATCGGGGCGCGGGAGTGGAGGGGTATTTTGCGGAATGGGGCGGCCCTGGTGACAGGTGAAGCATGTAACGACTTGCTTCCCCTCGAACGTGTTGCGGTTCAGTTCGGCAGTCATGGTGATCATCCGGCGCGCGACGTCTTTTTTCTTGACGTCGTCGCGGTCGAACGCCATTTCGACGTGGCAATATTCGCAGGTGACACCAAGATCGCCGGCGATAAGGTGCATGGATTGACCTAAGGAATCCGCGGGGGTTTCCTGCATCACTTTGATGTTCTTAAAAGCTTCCCCAGCCTTTCTGGCAGGGCCGGCAGGCTGCCCCAGGCCGTGTTGAGCCGTCAGAAGCAATCCAACTCCATAGGCAAACGCCAGCCCGGGCTGCTGATAGCGTCGCATTCTTCTTAAGTGTCCAGTAAGGATTTCTATCATGTGTCTCACCGTGGACCTCTCTGCCATGAGGCGGCAATCGATAAAGTCTAGCATGGTCAGATTTATTTTAACTAAGTTCGTGGAAAAAAGGAGCAATCCCAGCAGGCCAGTTATGTTGCGATATACTGATTCCGGCGTAGACCGGCTTGGTAGATACGACGGTTGACCACTGAACAGCAGACAAACTGAACGATTAGGAGAACCAATATGCAGCGCTGGATTCGTGTATGCGCGACATTTTCCGCCGGACTCATTCTAGGAATGGTCGCGATCAAGTCAATCGATGCCGAACAGGATAAAGGTATTGGCATTCGCTTGAATCATGTTGGGATTTCGGTGAAGAACTTGCAGGAGTCAGTAGACTACTACACTAAGACCCTGGGCATGCGCCAGGGCTTTGTGATGCGCGACAAAAACGGCAATCCCGGCACCGTGTCTTTGCAGGTGGATAAATACACCTTCCTGGAATTGTCGCAGGCGACTGCTGAACGTCCCGTCGGAATCAGCCATGTTGGTTTTCAAACCGAGAGCATGAACGACACCCTGGCTGAGCTAAAGAGGCGCGGGGTCATGGTGGCCGATCCTACTTCGGTAGGCAGCGGCGCGCCGCACACTAGCATAATCGATCCGAATGGAGTGCGTCTGGAAATGCTCGAATTCGTCCCGGAGTCTATGCAGCGGAAGGCCATAGAGGCTTACAAGTGAATCTTCCGCGGCCAGCGAGCGGGGAGGACGCCTTTATTTCACCTTTGCCCCAGGCGCGTATTTCTGGTTGTAGTGCGCTAGCTCAGAGGGTGAGCACAACATTTCAGTCAAGTCCGTGTTGGGTGGCAGCAACGTGAAGCGTACGTTCTTGAGCGCCACCCACCCCGTACGCAGGATGGCAAGCCCAATCTCTGTGCTCCCACGCCGCGCGCATTGGACGGTAAACCCGACCTGTCAGGCGTCTGGAATCACGAAATTACTAGCGTTGCGGAGTTGAAGCGGCTCTTCGGAAACCGTTTTGATAGCGACGCAGACCTGGCCCCACCGGGAATGGAACTTGGCACCCAGCACAAGTACGGGTTCGATATACTGATCGATTTTAGGCCCGAAGAAGCGCTGCTGACGCCCAAAGCGGCGGAAATTATGCGGCGA
>JALYJH010000602.1 GCA_030775415.1 Acidobacteriota bacterium
GTAACGCAAATCTTTCTGGCGAAGCCCGCCAAACCTGCGATTCCGATTCTGGGCAAGCGGAATTTTGTAATGGACGTAGTGCGTCTCGCGAAAGACCGGCAGGTGACGGTGGTGGCGGAGCGGCGGGTCGCGCGCGAGGCTTAGGGCGAGCGGGCACACTTCGGCTTAGATAGGTTGTAAAACTCAAGATCGTCTCGCGGTGGGCTGCTTTTGAGGGCAACCCACCGGAGTGGTAGAGGTTATGGACGGCTTGCTGGTCTCTGAAAAGTGACTGAATGAACCAGTTTTCTGCTCTCTCCCATTTCCTCCCGCGGCAATTTTTAACGATCACCAGAGAATCGATTCTCTCCTGTCCCGCCCTCTCCACAATGTTTCCAGGGCGGCTAGCCCGCTGCTTTCGCAACGGGCGCGGATACCACTAAACAACAACGATTAGCCTGCGCAGGCTTGTACTGCGATTTGAGTATGCAGGGAGCTGGCGAATGGGCGCGGAATCGAAATCGCGAAGTCATTGGCAATACGACTAGTACTGAGTAGGGGGGTTAAGTGAAATGCACTATGCTACACTTCCTTTTCAGTTCACTTTTGTGCTTTCGCGACGCCTGTTTTTAAAAAGCTCGGCGGCGGTGTTGGGCGCTCCGATGATCCTTCGGGGGCGCTTCTCTCTCTCTGCGCAAGAAGGCGTGGAATATTCGGTTCGCGCCATTGATCTGGTTCGCCGCTCGACAGTGATCGATATGCTGGGGCTGCTAACGCTCGACTACCACAAGATGTCGGGGTGGCAGGCGCAACCGCAGCGTTTTCTGGAAGCGGATTTTCAGCGGCTGAAGGATTCCGGCATCACGGTGTTTCATCCCGCGGTGGGTTATCTGGAGGGCGACATCCATGCGGAATCGCTGCACGACATCACGGGATGGAATGCATTCATCACGGCGCGCGGCGCAGAGTTTTTGCGCATCGACGCGGCCGGCGATTTCGAGCGGGCGAAAGCGCTGGGCAAGATCGGCATCCTGGTCGGTCAGCAGAATTCCGAACACTTCCGCAACGTCGACGACGTAAACCGCTTTTACGATTTGGGACAGCGGGTTTCGCAGCTCACTTATAGGGATAACCGGATCGGCGGCGGGTCAACTAACGCGCACGATGGGGGATTGACGCCCTATGGCGGCGAGATTATCGAGCGGATGAATCAGGTGGGCATGGCCATCGACGTTTCGCATTGCGGCGACCGCACTACGCTAGAGTCCATTGACGCCTCGCGGAAACCGGTGCTGGTTACGCATTCCAACTGCCGCGCGCTGGTAGCGGCGGCGCGCTGCAAAACCGACGAAGCCATCCGCCGTCTGGCCGCAAAGGGCGGGGTGATGGGCATCACCATGGTGCGCGGGTTTGTGCGGACGGGCACGCGGGCGACCATCGAGGATGTGCTGGACCACATCGATCGCGTGGCAAAGTTGGCGGGCGTGGAACATGTGGGTCTGGGAAGCGATGTGGATCTGGAGGGACGGGATTCACACGCCGCCCGCAAATTCGATCTGGACGGAATCAATTACGCGAAGAAGATTTTCGATTTGGCCGAGGGATTGGTGCGGCGGAATTATTCGAGCGGAGACATCGAACTGATTCTGGGCGGGAATTTTCAGCGGGCGCTGGATGATACCTGGGCACCCGCGTGAGCGCCAGGGTGCTATGGATCGTCCTCGCCGGTTTGGCGATTCTGGGGATCGCACTGCTCCGCTACCAGGCGGCGAGCCATCCGCAAAAGATCGATCCGCACGCCGCGGACGAAATCGAAAAGGCTAAACGGCGCTAGCTTTAGCGCGAGTGGTGGAGGCCGGGTGAACCGGGTAATGCTCAGTCAACCACTTCTCGATTTTTTCTTTTTGCGTTGCCAGCACAACGCGTTGCCAGCTCACCTTACCCGTGCGTTCACTATATTCCGCCATAACGTAAGAGCCTTCGTTGAGGACCTGGATCAGGCCATCGGTCTTGGCGCGCTTGAAGTGATACGAGGAGGGAGCCGCGTGGTGTTTTTGCATATAGCACTATAATAGCAGGTGCGGGGAAAAGGTGGCGTTTGGGCCTGCTTTTAGGGGATGGGTGTCGTAT
>JALYJH010000603.1 GCA_030775415.1 Acidobacteriota bacterium
GTAATATGGACCGGCCCATCGTCGGCATCACATTTCGCGATCAACGCGGGGTAGATCTCGCCGGCTCGAATACGGAAAGTGAAGGCTATCCGCTCTCGCCACTGATGGCGGGCGAGGTTTGCACGGTAGACTTTCACCTCAATATTCCTACACTTTACTCCACGTCGATCTCGTTCTCGCCGGCGGTCGCGAACGGAAATCTGGAGCGCTTCAATGTGTGCGACTGGATCGACAACGCCGTGGTCCTGCAAATGACGCCGCCCGACGGACCCATGTACGGGCACTTCCGCTTTCGCTGCCGCGTGGAAGTGAACTCGCGAATCGGCGCGGGAGCCGTGGCGTTGTGATCGAATTTACAGGCGAGCGCGTCATTCCAGGTAAGGTAGATCCCGACCTGTGGGCGGAACATATTTCCCGTTATGCCTTCGCTTCGCGCTTTGCTCCCGGCGCGCGTGTTCTGGATCTCGGATGCGGCGCGGGCTACGGCACCGCCGAGCTAGCGGTCCGCGCCCGCTCCACCATTGGAATTGACCTGGCGCCCGAAGCGATTGCTCACGCCAAAACGGCGTATTCACAAGCCAACGTTTCCTTCGTTCCCGCGTCCGCTACCGGGTTGCCCTTTCGTGGCGCGTCGTTCGAATTAGTAACCGCGTTTGAAGTGATCGAACACATCACGGATTGGCGAGCGCTATTAGCCGAAGCCCGGCGGCTGCTCCACCCCAGTGGCGTTTTTCTGGTTTCGACGCCAAATAAGGAATACTACGCAGCATCGCGAGGGTCCGCCGGGCCCAATCCGTTCCACACTCACGAATTTGAGTTTGACGAATTCCGCGACGTGCTCGGAGAGTTTTTTCCGCACTCGACGATCCTCCTGCAAAATCATGTGGAGGCCTTCGCGTTTTATCAGGACCGCGCTGGTTCCGCCATCGAGGGCCGTATGGACGGCGTGCGCGGGACTCCTCGGGAAGCGCACTTCTTTCTGGCGGTGTGCTCCCTTCGCGAGCCGCCTCCGTCGCCCGCTTTTCTGTTCGTTCATCAAGGCTCCAACGTGCTCCGCGAGCGCGAGAAACACATCGAAAGCCTCCAGCATGAGTTGCTCGAAGCGCGCGGACAATATACCGCGTTGCACGGAAAACATGAAGAATTAACGGTTCATATGGAAGAACAGAACCGGTGGGCACTGCGAACGGAAGAAGAACTCGCTGCCGCACGCCGCGACCTGACCACTGTCCTTGGAAGTCTGGCGGCCGCCGAAAACGTGGTCATCGAGCGAACCCTTTGGGCACAGAAACTCGCGG
This sequence comes from Acidobacteriota bacterium, assembly GCA_030775415.1. Lineage (GTDB taxonomy): Bacteria > Acidobacteriota > Terriglobia > Bryobacterales > Bryobacteraceae > Palsa-187. The sequence goes on from JALYJH010000603.1 coordinate 1,299, forward strand.
CCGAAGTGCAAGATTTAAGTATGCAAGTGCAGGAGCAAGTCGAGGACTTCACGGCTCGGCTCAACCTGTGGAGGTCCTCGCGCTGGATCAAGGTCGGCCGCAAATTGAACCTGGGGCCGGATCTCGACCAATCGCCAATCAAGGGTGATGCAAACGGTGGCGGCAGCTAGGCCCGGCGCGCTGCGGCGCATTTTAACGGGACTCCCGCTGGCCATCGTCTCACCGCTTCTGCTGCTGTTCGTAGCGATCGGTCTGGCGGCTACCGATCTGCTCGTGCGCCTGCTCCCGCGCCGCAAGCTCAACACGGACACCCAGCCCGATGCGTCCTCCGCCGCGATTGTGATCCCCAATTGGAATGGTCGCGATCTTCTGGAAAAATATCTTCCATCGGTAGTCGCCGCGGCCGAGCGTGTTGCTGGAAGCGAAGTCATCGTGGTCGACAACGGTTCTAGCGATGGCAGCGCCGAGTTCGTCCGTGAGCGATTCCCGCAAGTCCGCGTGATGGCACTCGAAACAAATCTCGGCTTCGGCGGCGGGTCGAACGCAGGGTTCCGGGCCGCCCGCCATGATGTCGTCGTGCTGCTCAATAGCGACATGCGCGTGGAACCGGATTTTCTCCCGCCGCTGCTCCAGGGCTTCAGCGACGCCCAGGTATTCTCTGTCGCGTGCCAAATTTTCTTTTCCGATCCCCACAAGATTCGCGAAGAAACGGGGCTCACGGAATTCCGCTGGGAGCGCGGCAATCTCCGCGTCCGCCATCGCACCGAGCCCACCATCCGCGAGCTGTACCCGTGCGCCT
>JALYJH010000604.1 GCA_030775415.1 Acidobacteriota bacterium
TTTTGTGAGTAGCCTGGCCGCGGCAGTCGTTGTATTGATCTCGGCCGGTGCGTTCAGCACACGCGTGCGTGCCCAGGGGAATGCCGCCCCCGAAGGGGCGAAGGTGACTGCGGAAGAATTTGATCGAGTTTTCAAAAAGAGCAACAACTGGGGGCGTTGGGGCAAAGATGATGCTCTCGGTACGCTTAATCTGATCACCGAGGCCAAGCGCAAGCAGGCCGCTTCTCTGGTCAAAACAGGGATTACCGTGTCTGTGGGGCACGATTTGAGTACGGCGGAATCGCCCGATAATCCAGCCGGCCGCTTTAAGCAGGACATAGCGCCGAATTTCCGCGTGGATACCTATTTTTTCCAATACCACGGCACTTTCATGACCCATCAAGACGCGCTCTGCCACTACAACTATAACGAGCGCGTTTATAATGACCGGCCCTTGAATACAAAGGCGTGTATTCCCGATATCAACAATTTGAAAAACGGGGTAGTCACGCGCGGCATCCTGATCGACATTCCGCTGCTGAAGGGTGTGCCTTACCTGGAACCGCAGACGCGGATCTATCCCAAGGATATAGAGGCTTGGGAAAAAATGGCTGGAGTCAAGATTTCTTCCGGAGACGCCATTATTCTCCGCACCGGGCGCTGGCTGCGCAGAGCCAAGCTTGGTCCGGAAAAAGTGCTCGGGAACTCCGCCGGTTTCGATCTTTCTGTCGCGCCTTGGATCCGGGCGCGCGATGTCGCCCTCGCGGGTGGCGATGTATCTGTTGAAGCCCAAACAACGCCTCCGTTCGTTGAGGGCCAGTCGACTCCTCTGCACACAGTTTTTATCGTGGGACTGGGCATGCCGATTATTGACGACTTCGACCCCGAAGCGTTGGCCGAGACTGCGGCCCGTCTGCATCGCTGGGAATTTATGTTAGTGGTGGCGCCTTTACGAGTTCCCGGCGGAACAGGGAGCCCCCTGAATCCGATCGCAATCTTCTAGGGGGGCATTAGCAATGAGCGGGTTCTTCGCATCACAGAAGACAGGTCTCGGGATCGGCATCGCGAGGATTGCCGCATGCGCAGCGGTGCTCGCGGCGACGCTCCTTCCTGGTCAGCAGCGTCAGCCCGGAAGCGAGGATTTGGAGATAGTCCAGGTCCGTCCCAACTTCTATATGATTGCTGGCGCGGGCGGCAACATCGCCGTACAAATAGGGCCAGCGGGTGTCATCCTCGTCGATTCCGGGTCGGCGCCGATGCAGGAGAAGGTACTGGCTGCCGTGAAACGTTTAAGCAGCCTGCCAATTCGCTATATCTTCAATACCAGCGCTGACGCAGATCACGTTGGCGGCAATCCTCTCTCGAAGACCGGCGTGACAATCATTGGACAGATCATGGGGAATGTCGGAATCACCGAAGACGTCGTGAACAATGGCGGAGCAGCCAGTGTTTTGGCGCATGATAATGTCATACAGCGCATGACGGACGCGGGCGTGCAGCCCCCTTTCTCGAACGCTACGCTGCCCAGCAAAACCTATACTGCAAACATATACTCCATGTACCTGAATGGCGATGGAATTCAGCTCATCCATCAGCCCGCGGCGCACTCCGACGGCGACAGTGTTGTATTCTTTCGCCGCTCCGACGTGATCGTAACCGGTGATATCTTCGATACCACGCGTTTTCCAGTGATAGAGGTCGATAAAGGGGGCACGATCCAGGGGGAAATCGATGCGCTAAACCGCCTGATTAGGCTCTCGATAGGGCCCTTTCCCATCGAATGGGGCGAGGACCGCACGTTATTGATCCCCGGTCACGGCCGTGTTTGCGATCAGCCTGATCTCTTGGATTATCGCGACATGGTCACCATCATCCGCGACGTCATTCAGGACATGATTGACCGGAAAATGACTTTGGAGCAGGTGAGAGCCGCTAACCCTACCAAGGGCTACAACCTTCGGTACGGCTCCACTTCAGGCCCTCGGACCACGAATATGTTTGTCGAAGCGGTTTATAAGAGCCTTAGCGCTAAACACATTCCGTAATTCATCGCGACTGGGAGAAATAGAATGAACTGGAAAGCGAGCAAGCTATGCTGTCTGTGTCCAAT
>JALYJH010000605.1 GCA_030775415.1 Acidobacteriota bacterium
GGTTGGATGCGGCATAAACATCTTTGGCCGCGAATCTGGCGGGATCAGCCAATATCGCGTGATCGGAGTCCCCTCCACCAGGGGCACGTTGTCTCCAAATGCCTTCTCCCAGCGCTCGAAATCGACGGTCCCGCAAAATGGAGTTAACATCACAAACTGCGCGAACGTCAACCCCGACTTGTGCGCCAGTTCGAGCGTTGCGTCGAAGGTGTCGGCCCGGTCCGTCGACAAACCGAAAATGAAGGACCCCAGCACGTGCACGCCGTGCCGCTGAAATTCCTTGAGTTGATGAACCAGCTTCTCGCCCGAGCAGTTGAAGTCTTTGAAGACTGCCTTCAGCCCTTCCGCCGTTACCGCCTCCACGCCCACCAGCGCCCCGCGAATATGCGCCGCCCGCATGGCGTCCAGGAATCTTCCGTCTTCCGCCGATTCCATCGTGATCTGCGTGAAGAACGTCAGATCTTTCGGCAGGTCCGCCAGCCGCGCCATCAATTCGAAGCGCTCTTCGCGGATCGCGTTCAGCTCGTCAACTTTTTGCTGATTCCCCTGGCGCTCCGCATTTTTGATATCGGTGAGCGACACCGGGTAAAAGTTATCGTCCGCCAGCGCGATGAAGCGGAATCCCAGCCGGCGTAGCGCCACGATCTCTTCGATCACCACGTCCGACGCGCGCTGCCGTGGCTTCTGGCCGTCAGTTCGCCACACGGAACAAAACGAGCAGTGCTTCGAACACCCGCGCACCGTTTGCACCGACGCCCACATATAGCGGTTCGGCGGCAGCAAATCCCAGCGCGCGGCTTTAAACTGCTCGGCCGGCACTCGCCCGCCTTCATAGATTTTCTGTGGCGCATTACGCGCGCAATCCCGTAGCGCTTCGCCCCACGCCAGATCGCCGTCGCCCTTTACTACAGAGTGCGCCTGCCCCAACTCCAGCGCTTCATCGGGATAAAGAGACGCATGTATCCCGCCGAATACCACGTAAGCGCCGCGCTCTCGCGCCAGCCGCCCCACCGCGTACCCCCGCAGCGCATTCCCGGTGTGAATGCCGATGCCGACGACGTCGCCGGGGGAAATACTTTCTGGAAGCAAACTTTCTAGAGTCTCGTCACAAATTTCCGGATCGCCGAATTCGCTCGGCGTCGCGGTCGCCAACACGTACAGCCAACGCGGCGTGATGACGGCGGTTCCGAATGCGGAATCGCTGGGATTGATTAGATGGATCTTCAAAGGTCCTTTTTTCTAAGCCTTGGCGAGAGGGACGGCTCATTGGGGAACATGCCCCCAGCCGCAACCGGATACTCAGAGTCCGGGGTGCCAAGGCCTTAAGTCTATCATCAGTCGGCGTTAAATTTCGCATCACCACATCGCGCGTGTAAAATAGGAACAGGTGCGGGAGTAACTCAATGGTAGAGTCACAGCCTTCCAAGCTGTTGGTTGCGAGTTCGATTCTCGTCTCCCGCTCCAGTCTTAATCGTTGCTGGTGAACGCGCGCGACACCGCGAAGCCCACTAATCCAGCAACCATAAGCGACATTCCAGGATTTTTTCTTACGAATGCCTGCACGTCGCTGAGGATGCTCGGGACGTCGTTCTTCCGCAGGTACTTGGCCCCCGCGCTTAATTTGTCCGCCGTCCCATGCGCCAAATCGGCAACGGTTTCGGCACTGTTGTGTAGTGCCGAAGCCGTCGAATCGAGCCGCCCGGCCGCCGCCACCCGGCTGGATTCCATCTTTTCTGTCGCGGAACGGCTGAAATCGTTCATCTTTTGATTAACTTGATCGGCAGCATCAGTCACTTGATCGGGCAGAGATTTAGTATTCATATGATATTCCTTTGCATCTCGACTTCCAACGTACTACCTCAAGAAACGCTACTTCGGCGAAACAGATGGGAGATCAGGCTCACTAGAAACAGCACGATGAAAACGAAGAAGAAAATCCTCGCAATCTCGGCCGCCGCGAAAGCCACCACGCCAAATCCCAGTACACCGGCGATCAAAGCCACCACCAGGAACACTAACGCGTAGTAAAGCATACCAACTCCTTTTCGGGTTAGACCCAATACGTAATCTATAGAGCACGTTGC
>JALYJH010000606.1 GCA_030775415.1 Acidobacteriota bacterium
GCCGAAGAATTACTGGTGGTAGGCAAGAAGTACTTCACCGTGCACGGCCCCCTCACCACCATCCGCGAGGACAACCCCGAGCCCTCGGCACGCATTCAGCAAATGATCGACGAAGGCGCTAGGGAATTGGCGGCGCTCAAATAGCTATCGATTCAGCAGCGTCAGATTTAAAAGCCACACTAAAAACAAAACCAGCGGCACGTGTACGGCGAACTGCAGCATCGCGTAGCCCACGATGTCGCGCGCCTTCAGCCCCAAAATCCCCAGCAGCGGCAGCATCCAGAACGGATGAATCAAATTCGCCAGCGATTCAGTAGCGTTATAAATCTGCACCACCCACCCTAAATGCACGTGCAGCGTCTTCGCCGCCTCCAGCACGTAAGGAGCCTCCACCAGCCACTTCCCGCCCGCCGACGGCACAAACAACCCCAGCACCACTGAGTACACGCCGATCAAAATAGGAAACGTATGCGCCGTGGATGCCGAAATGAAAAAGTGCGCCATGCGCGTAGCCAGCCCCGATTCCGTCATCATGCGCACTGCGCCTGCGTATAACGGATACTGCACCAACACCCCCGCCACCGACGGCACGGCGTCCGCAATTGCCTTCATGAACGAGCGCGGCCGCCAGTGCAGCAGCAAGCCAAAAGCCAGAAACAAAAAAATGTAGTGATTCAGTTCGAGCAGAACGCTGACGCCCTTCGCCGCGACCTCGCGCGCCAGATAAGCCGCGCCCATCGCCCCTATGAAAACCGTGAGCACCGGACTGTATTCCAGCCACTCCCCCGGCCTCTCCGGCCGCCCAGGCGCTGGTGCGGCCGCTTCGTAAGTCACGCCCATCTCTTCCATCGACCGCGCCTGTTCCCGCGCCGGTGCCGACGAGTGCGCGATGATCACGGAAACCACCACCAGCGTCCCCGCCACCACCATGCTCTGCCACAATCCCAACGTCTGGCTGAGCGGAATCACGCCGCTGATTTTCAAAATAGCCGGCGGCAGCGAAGCCGGCGTAGCCATAATCAACGCCGCCGATGAAGTCAGCCCGAAAGCCCACACGCCGCCGACGCCCAGATAAGCCGCCGCCCCCACCGCGCGATAATCCGCCCCGCGCACGCGATGCGTGACCTCCCGCGCCAGCAGCCCGCTGAAAATCAAACTGAAAGTCCACGACACCAGCGACGACAGCATCGAAAACAAGGCCACAAAAGCCGCCGCGCCCTGCGCCGTCTTGGGAATCCCCGCCAGCCTTCGAATCACGGCGTGCACCGGCGGAGCGCTCGCCACGGCGAACCCGCTGACGATCAGCATGGTCACCTGCATCGTGAAGGCGACCAGATCCCAGAATCCCGCCCCGAACCATTGCGCTGTCTGCGCCGGAGAATTACCGATCGCCACGCTGGACGCCGCCACAATCGCCACCGCGACAATCGCCAGTGCGTAAGCGTCCGGAAACCAGCGCTCGAACCATTCCGAAAGCCGCAGCCCGGCCCCAGCGAGCCCCGCCGTCTTCACGGCTCCAGCGCCTTCCCCCGCGTTTCCGGCAACAGAAACGCCGCCACCGCCATCGTGGCGTAAGCCGCACCGGCGAAAATCCCGATCGCCTGCCCCAACGCCATCTTCGCCGATAACACTCCGACTAAAGCCGGAAACAACGCTCCCGTGGCCCGCCCGGCGTTATACGCAAATCCTTGCCCCACGCCCCGCACCCGCGTTGGATAATTCTCCGTAAAAAAAGGTCCCATGGCGCTGAAAACACCAGAAGCGAAGAACCCCAACGGAAATCCCAGCAACAACATAGCGCCATTACTAAAAGAAACACTTGTGTAGGTCAGCGCCACCGTTCCCGCGCCGGCCGCGAACACCAAAAACGTCATTCGCCGCCCGATCCTATCCGCCAGAATTCCCCCGCTCAAGTACCCGAAGAACGCCCCGGCAATCGATACCGCCAGGTACCCTGTGGAATCCAGCACCGAAAGTTTCCGTTCCGTCCGCAGAAATGTCGGCAGCCATGTAGTGACCGCGTAATAGCCGCCCTGCGCCCCCGTGCCCATCAATCCGCCGAGCACCGTGACGCGCAGTAACGG
>JALYJH010000607.1 GCA_030775415.1 Acidobacteriota bacterium
CTAGCGATGTTGGTATCGAGCAGGTACGTCAAAACAACTCCCGCTCGGGCGCAGGCGCATCCTCTCGATCCGCCATGAAGTCAGCGGGCACGTCGGTGCGCGCCGCTACGGCCAAAAACCCGTCCCAGCTGTCCGGCTTACGCGATAGCACCACGAAACGGCACCCTAATGGTACATATCAAGATAGCTACGCAGCGGCCTTCTTGCCACCTGCTATGGCAAGTTTCCGGGTTAGGCGGGACGGGGCAGCACAACCGGGAACAACTCGCTGTCGAGCGGATCACCTTCCCGAAGCGTGATGCCCCGGCGTTCCGCCTCTCCGGGTCGGTCCAGAAAATCCCCGGGCCTGCGCTTGAAAATGGCGTCGTCGCCCGTCCAACGCAACGAGACCGCACGCCGGCGCGCGGACGAGCTGAGGTTGCCGTTGGCGCCATGAAGCGCCCGCGCATGATGGACAATGAGGTCGCCGGGATCCACGTTCCAGGTCAGATACTCGAACTGTTCTGGGGCACTATCAATGTCGGGAACAGGTAGGTACGGGCTTCTCGCGCGCAGATCTAGAAGCGCGGCGGCGCCGCTCTCGTCAAGCAGCTTGTGATCCAGAAACTGTCGCTTGTAGAGCTTACCGCTCGCGTGAGACCCCTTAATGTATGTTACGACCCCGTTTTCGGGAGTAGCGCGGTCCAGTGGTATCCAGAAGGAAATAATTTGTTCGCCATCGATAGGCCAGAACACCAGGTCCTGATGCCAGAGGGTTTTTTCGATTGCGCCGGGCTCCTTGACGAACGTTTGGTCATAGAAAAAGTTGACCTTTTTCGATCGCAAGAATCGCGCCGCCAACTCTGCCAGCGGCGAATCGAAAATCAACGCGCGAAAGTCCGGCACGCTTTGCCAAAGATACGATCCGGAAAAAAACGTGCCTCGCCCAGTCATGTCCGCCAGCGGTTTTTTCGGATCTAGCAGTAGGTTATCCACGGTAAGCCGGAGCCGATCGACCCACTCCATCGCGAGGGCGTCGCGGATGACGGCCGCGCCGTCGCGCCAAAATCCTTCAATGTCCGCTTCGGACGCCGGTGTCGCATGCGCAGATGAAGTTCGCTGCGGATTTTTCCCGATGTTCATTGTCTGCAATTCTCCAACTCGTCTGGAATAGGAAAAGTCAGGATGGCGCGCTTGGACGGACTTGGGGGCCGGAATCTTTGGCTATAGACAGCCGAAAGCCGCCGATGATGGCGCCGGCTAATGCCGCAGTCGCACCGACCAGCAGCGCGCTTTGCGCACCCTGTTTCACACCGCTGAGCGCAAAACAAATCGCCACTCCTTGGGCACCTGCCACGAGACCGAGCGTACGTGCCATTGCGAGCATCCCGCTCGCCGCGCCACTGCGGTCAGCGGACGATGAAGTCAGCACCACGCGCGTGTTCGGCGTCGAAAAAAGACCGAATCCGAGTCCACAGATGGTCAGGCCGCCGATCAAATTCAACGGCGGTGCGCCGCGTGAGGTGATTGCCACACAACCGAGCCCGGCGCTGAATATCAGCAGTCCGATGGTCGCGAGTGCTGCGGCGGAATAGCGATCCGACAAACGCCCGGCGATCGGCGAGGTCAGTGCGTTGACGATAGGCCATACCGCCATCAATGGCCCGGTCTGCCCTACCGAATAGCCCAGAGATTCTTGCAAGAAAAATGCGAGCGCGACGAACCCCATCGCCTGCGCGGTGATGCAAAGCACCAGGCTATATATCGACAATGCGAACGCGCGTACTCGAAGCAAGTCGAATGGGATCAGCGGCGCTTCTGCCGACAACTCACGGCGAACCAAAAACCAGGCTGAGACCGACCCCCAGGCGAGCAGCAGCAACGCCGCGGACCTCGCGCCTCGCACCAAAGCTTGTAACCCGGCGATGATCGGACCGAACGTAGCCGCATTGAGGAGCGTGCTGCCGACGTTCAACCGACGCTCCCGCCGCCTACCCTTGGGAAAGCTTAGAAACCCAATGGCGAGGCCCGCAAGCCCGAACGGAGCGTTGAACACGAACAGCCACCGCCAGCTCGTCCAGCCCAACAACGCCGAGGCGATGGG
>JALYJH010000608.1 GCA_030775415.1 Acidobacteriota bacterium
CAAAAACGAACCCAGGTTCGACAGCGCATATAATCGCCATGGCGCTTCCTGCGGACGCGTCAGATGAAACCAGCGCTGCACTAGCGGAGTCGTCGCGGCCAGCAGCAAATAAGGGCCGCCGATGGAGGCCGCCAGCAACAGCAGAATGCGCCCCGACGGATCGCCCGCCGTAGTCGTCTTCCAAATGGCCGCCCGCGGTGCAATCGGCAAAAAGGCCAGCGACGCCGCCAGCAGTCCCAGATGCACCCAGGATTGAACACGGCTGCGCTGTGATCCCAGCCAATGCGCGTATCCGTAGCCCGCCAGCAGCATGGCTTGAAAAAACAGCATGCATGTGGTCCACACCGCCGGCCCGCCGCCGAACCACGGCAGCACAAAGCGCCCGATCATCGGTTGCACCTGGAACAGCAAAAACGCGCTCAAAAAGATGGTGACGGCAATCACAGGGCTCCGATCACTTCGCGGATCTGCTGGAGCGCCCACTCGGCTTCCGCTTCCGTGATGACGTAAGGCGGCATGAAGTAAACAATATTTCCCAACGGCCGCAATAGCAGATTGCGTTCCAGAAACGCCGCGCCCAAACGCGGCCCGATGTCCGCCAGGTAGCCGCTATCGCCCTCCAGTTCCACAACGCCCACGCCGCCAATCACGCGCACATCCCCCACGCGAGCAAATGATCGCAACGGCTCCAGCCCCGCGCGAAGTTGCCCTTCAAGACGCCCCACGCGCGCCAGCACGTCAGTCTCGCGGAACAATTTCAAGCTTGCAATCGCCACCGCGCAGGCCAGCGGGTTCGCCGTGTAAGAATGTCCGTGGAAAAACGCCTGTCCACGGTCGGTACTGAGAAACGCCTCGTAAATTGCCTCGGTCGCGGCCGTCACGCCCAGCGGCATGTACCCCGCTGTCAAGGCCTTCGACAAACACAGGATGTCGGGTTTAACCCGCGCGTGTTCGCAGGCAAACATGCGCCCCGTGCGGCCAAAGCCGGTAAGCACCTCGTCGGCAATCATCAGGACGCCGTAGCGATCGCACAATCGCCGCACTCCCGCTAGAAACTCCGCGGGCCACACGATCATTCCGCCCGCGCCTTGCAGCATCGGCTCCACCAGCACCGCGGCCGCGCGCTCGCTCTGCTCTTCGAGCCGCCGCTCCAGATCGCCCAGGCATTCGATGTTACAAGACGCCCGCTTCAACCCCAGCGGACACCGGTAGCAATAGGGCGATTCCGCACGCGCCACTGGAAACAGCAGTGGCGTGAACGCGCGTGTAAACAGCGAATCCTCACTGGCCGACATCGCGCCCACCGTGTCACCGTGGTACGCGTGATGCAGCGTGATCAGCCCCGTCCGCTGCGGCTCGCCGCGATTCCGCCAATACTGCACCGCCATCTTGATCGCAGCCTCAACCGCGGTCGAACCGTTGTCGGAATAAAACACCCGGTTGAGCCCCCCGGGCATCGCTTCCACCAACCGCTCCGCCAGCTCCACCGCGGGCCGGTGCGTGCATCCGGCGAAAATTACCTGTTCGATCTCGCCAGCCTGTGCCGCCAGCGTCGCATTTAGCTTTGGATGCGAATGCCCATGTATATTCACCCACCATGAAGACGTCCCATCGAGAATCTTGCGCCCGTCTTCGGTATAAAGATACACGCCCTCGCCGCGCACAATCGGCAGCAGCGGAGCCTGCGTCAGCATCTGCGTATACGGATGCCACACATGAGCGCGATCGCGATCCTTCAAACTCATCGCAGCCACTCGAGCAGTCGACCCTTTGGATCCAGGTGCTTCGCGCTCCACTCCCCCAGCCCCCTGGCGTCCAACGGAGCCAGCACTGGCATTTCTGCAATCACCGGCACGCTCCCGTATTGTTCAATGGCCGCGCGATTCTCCGCATTCGGCTCGCCGGCCATCATGACACCGGCCACCTTCAGCCCGCGCGTTTGCAGAGCCTCCAGGGTCAGCAGCGTATGGTTAATCGTGCCCAGCCCCGAACGCGCCACCACCACTACCGGCAGCGAAAGATACGCGATCCAATCCGCCATAGTCTGGCCTTCGTTAATAGGAACCAACAACCCGCCGGCG
>JALYJH010000609.1 GCA_030775415.1 Acidobacteriota bacterium
ATCCTAAAGGCAACTTTGCCACACACCCTCCCAGTTGGACACCGGGTTGGACCATGCCGAGTGGCTATTATGACGCAGATATACCTGCCGGGCCGATCGGCGTTATTGCCTCGGACGATCCACCGAGTTCTGGCAGTTACGGCGTACGCAAGTATAAAGGTGTTAGCCAGGGCAACTCCAATCATGGAACCATCAGCATCGCGAACGCGCCTGGATGCACCTTCCCGAACGACGAGACGACTTACGTTAACGATTTTAGACATCTGCCGACGACCGACGTGTGGGGTAATGCGACGGTGAATAACTCCTACAATGCGCTAACAACCGATGCGACCGGAATCGTCCTGAACGGCACCGCAGACAATGGTACCCCTTTGAGCGGCAATAACCTGACGTTTCACCTTGCTGCGCGTAACGCCGCGGATAGTGCCGCCAATCGGGCGAGGACGAATCCCACAATCGCGGCAACCATTTTTGGAATCGGCTTGGGAGGAACCTCGGTTGCGCCGCCGGGCTATGATTTCATGCAGCGGATCACGAACGATCCGAATGGCGACCTTTACAACACCCCGGCACTCTATCCAGCTTGCAATACGGAACCTCTGTGTACAACTAGTACCAGCCAGCCCCAGGGAGTCTTCATTTTTTCGAGCGATCCCACCAAGCTACAGCAAGCGTTTCTGTCGATGGCATCGCAGATTCTGCGATTGGCGAAATGAACATGAACCTTACGAAATTCAGATTGTTGCCGTTTGCTTTGCTGTTCGCGGCGGCGTGCGCCCGCGGCGACAGCCCTTCCTGGCAGGCAGATGCTCAACATCCTTTGTTGCAATACAGATTCGAGTGCCGGAACGGAGCGGAAACGGTCCTTTGGCGGAGTGGCTATCCAGGAGCGGTCACGCTGCAGGCTCGCATGAAAAGTTCAAGTTACGACGGGATGGAAGATGTGCAGATTGAGCCCCAAAGCGAAGCCCGGAGCCCTCTGGAAACGATGTATTGCGGAACCTTCCAGGTGATAGTAGCGCGCTTTTCCATGGCTCTTCCACCGGTCCCGAAGCCAGTTGTTCCGCCGCCGTCCGATGCCGCAGCTCCCAATCCCACCGTGCCGCCCGCGGTGCCTGGTTTGTTGAGATTTGAACCCCGGACGGATCCGTTACCTCAAATCACTGTGGAGCAGCTTGAATCCGTCAAGGAGGGGATGAAGGAAGCGGAAGTATTGCAGAAGCTGGGAGAACCTGTTTCTAAGATATCCATCCCCGAAGATGGGAACTTGATGGGGACGTACCGGTACAATGTTGCCAACGGCCGCACTAGCGCTGTTCGCTTTGAGAACGGAATCGTCACCGGAATTGTGTCTCCTCGCTAATCTAATGGCTTGTCCCATACCTGCGGATGGCGGTGGACGGATCTCGCTCGCTGCGGCGCGAGCGCTTTCGCTCAGCGCCAACACCGCCAGCCAGGTCAGCTGATGTTCAACACAACTTGTCCGTAGTCCCTCAGGCGATAACTTCCCCGGTTCATGGATTGCAGACCTCCAACGAGACTTACCAAACGCCCGGGAGCTCCGGCGTCACCGACTATATGCTTTAAGTGAAGGTCTCTGTATGCCGGCGGTTACCTGGATTCCCTATATTTCCAAAACGTATACGCTAGCGCCTATCACGGCGGTCATGCCTGCGCAGAGCCTTTTCCTGCGGCCCGCCTCGGTGCTATCTTGGGCTTAGGTTGTTCCCCAAGCTTTTCCAATACGGCGACTTCTTCCTGCCCACATACGGGGTCCTGGTAGCGCTGGCATTCCTGGCCGGCCTGTGGATAACCACTAAACTGGCGCGGCGCGCGGGGATTAACCACGAACTCGTAGTTAACCTGGTGGTTTACTGCGCTTTAGCCGGACTCCTGGGCGCCAAGCTCCTGATGTTCATCTTCGACTGGGATCACTTCAGCAAGAATCCCGCCGACATGTTCTCGATCGCCACTCTGCGCGCAGCCGGCGTTTACCAGGGCGGCCTGATCCTGGCCGTCGCCACCGCCTTTTGGTACGTGCGGCGCCACGCGATGCCCTGGCTCCAGACCTTTGATG
>JALYJH010000610.1 GCA_030775415.1 Acidobacteriota bacterium
CCGCTTATCCGTGGCGGCGAAAATAGCGTTGCCGATCGCGCCTGCCACCGGCGGTGTGCTGGCTTCCCCGCCTCCGCCGGGAGCTTCCGTGCTGGGCACAATGTGTGCTTCAATCACCGGCATTTCATGTATACGCAGCATGTCGTAAGCGTTGAAGTTGGCCTGCTGGACGCGCCCCTTGTCGATGGTGATCGCGCCCTTCAGCGCCGCCGTCAAGCCATACACCGCGCCGCCCTCGATCTGTTGGCGCAGAATCATTGGATTTACAACATGGCCGCAGTCGATTGCGCACGTCAGCTTGTGAACCTTCAGCTTGCCGCCGGTGACGGAAACTTCGGCGATCATCGCCGTGTAGCTTCCAATGTTGTTGATAAGTCCAATGCCCTGGAAGCGGCCTGCGGGAGCCTTACCCCAGTTGGCTTTTTCCGCAGCCAGATTCAACGCACCCAACAGGCGCGGAGAATCCGTGAGCATCGCGCGTCGATATTCCAGTGGATCTTTCTTCGCCGCCAGCGCGAGCTCATCGATGAAACTTTCGAGGCAGAAAGTATTCTGGCAAGCGCCTGGAGCGCGCCAGTACGTCACCGGAATGCCCGCTTCTCCGCCCTGATAAGCGACCAGAAAATTGGGAATCTTATACTCTATGTCCGCCAGGCCAGCGACGGCTGTACCCGGTACGCCCTCCTGCATAAAGCCAAAGGGAGGCGTGGCTACCTTGATCTCAAGCGCCAACGGCATACCGCTCGCATCCAGGCTCGCAGTGAGTTTCACCATCGCCGCGGGACGATATTGATCGTGCTGCATATCGTCTTCGCGCGACCAAGTGAGTTTCACGGGAGTCTTCACTGCTTTGGCGATTTCCACCACTTCGGCGACGTAGTCCACCGAACCGCGTCGTCCGAAGCCGCCGCCCATGAACTGCGAATGGATGTTTACCTGTTCCGGCTTGAGTCCGCACACCATCGCGGCCACATCGCGCGCGGGCGTTGGCATTTGCGTGGGCGCCCACACGTCGCATCCATCGGCGCGAACGTGTGCGGTGCAATTCATCGGCTCCATCGGCGCATGCGACTGAAATGGTGCTTCATACACCGCCTCTATCTTCTGGCCGGCGGAGGCTAATGTTGCTCCCGCGTCGCCTTTCTTGCGCGCGGTTTTGCCGGCGGGTTGCGCCACGAGTTCAGAGAACATGCGGCTGATAGCCGCGGTGCTCTGATTCGCATTCGAACCTTCATCCCACTTGACCTCCAGCACCTTGCGGCCCTGCATCGCGGACCACGTGCTATCGGCGATCACGGCCACACCATTCGAAATCTGGACTACGTCTTTGACGCCGGCCACTGCCTTGGCCTTCGACGCATCGAAGCTGGAAACTTTGCCGCCGAACACGGGGCAGCGTGTCAGCACCGCATAAACCATGCCGGGCTGCTTCACATCAAGGCCGAAGTTTTGCTTGCCCGTGGATTTCGCGCGCGAATCCAAACGCTTCACCGGCTTCCCAATGATTTTGAATTCTTTGGGGTCCTTCGGCTGCACGTTAGCTGGCATCGGCAGCTTGTCGGCGGCTTCTGCCAGAGTTCCGTAGCTCAGCTTCGCGTTATTTGAGGTGTTGATGACGAAACCGTTCTCGGTGCGAAGCTGCCCGGCGGGCACGGACCACTTCTCCGCCGCCGCCTGGATCAGCATGGCGCGGCCGGTGGCTCCCACTTGACGCAACGGCTTCCACAGAGTACGGATACTCATGCTCCCGACGACGCCCTGGAATCCGTAGAGCGCCGGATCGACCGGCGCGAACTCGGCGCGCACTTTGCTCCAATCGGCGTCCAACTCTTCCGCGAGTATCTGCGACAGCGACGTGAGCGGACCCTGGCCCATTTCCACTTTGGGCAGAATAAACGTGACCGACTCATCCTTACCTATATGGATGTACGCCGTGGTCTTAAAAACCGGCGGCGGCGGGAACTGCGCGTTGAGCTGGTTCTTTTCCGGCAGGGCGAACCCGAGCATCAAGCCAGCGGTTCCGGCGGCAGTGGTCTTGAAAAAATCGCGGCGATTTACTTTCGATATGGAAGTCATGCCT
>JALYJH010000611.1 GCA_030775415.1 Acidobacteriota bacterium
AGCTCTGCGCGCCCGGGCCCGCGCTGAAGCGCTGATAGCCAATCCGCGTCGCCGCATACCAGCGCGGCGTCAAAGTCCGCCGCACTTCCGCGTATCCCATCTGCTGCGTGAAATTGGAAATCACGCGGTAATCCATCTGGAAGCGCTGCCATTCTCCCCAGGCGTTCCAATGGCCCCAGCCCCATTCAACGTCCAGTCCTACCGCGCTCGCCGGCAGAACTTTGGGCTCCGCCTCGCCGGGAAAAAAATAACGGTAATTGCGATCTAGATAAGGGCCGTAATAGGCCGAACTCCCCACCCGCAATCCCTGCCGGATCGTGTAGCCCGCGCCGCCCGCCCAGTTGCCGTACTGATCGTTGGCGAAAATACCGCGTGGGTTTGCCGGCGACGAATTCACAAACTGTGCCCGCGCGTCAAACTTCCCTGCCGTCGCATCCACCTGCGCGCCCAACAAGCCCAAAAAGGTGACTGGATTGTAGTAATAACCGTAAGCCGCCGGAATTCCAATCAGCGGATTTTGCATCGAGTCGTAGCGCTGCAAAAATGCCCCGAACGCCGACGACATTTGCCCCACCCGCGCCACCACAGACCGATTATGCTGCCAGAATCGCGCGTAGCTGAGGTTCAATTGCAGCAGCTCGCCCTTCACCCCATAGCCTTGCGTTTCAAAATCCTCCGCGAAGTACGGTCGCGAAATCACCTGATATGCGCCCGAAACCGTCCACTGAGAATTCAGCTTCCATGTCGGATACAAAACTGCCCGAACTCCGCCCGTTACCGGCGCTCCATCGCGTGGCGCATCCGCCAGTTCCTGCGATTCCGCCGCCACCGCACTGGCGGTTGCGCGCAGCTCAAATCCGGAATTCGCCTCTTGCGCGTACGAAGACGCCCCCCACAAGCATAAAAGTACGCAAACTCTCATGCTTCTTGTCCCTCGCGCACCGCTTGCAATTCCGCCACGGCCTGCGAAAGGCTGTGCAGCGATTGATCCCCGGCCGGCACGGCCTCCCGCTTCTGCTGATCGCCGAGCGCCGCGAATGCCTCCACCACCTCCGGATCCATTTCCGTCCCGCTGGCTTTTCTGAGAATTGCAATCGCATCCGCGTGGCTCTTGCCGCGGCGGTAAGGCCGGTCCGATGTGATCGCGTCATACGCATCCGCTACCTTCACGATGCGCGCCTCAAGCGGCGTTTCCTCGCCCTTCAAGCCGTGCGGGTAGCCGCTGCCATCCAGATTTTCGTGGTGCAATTCCACGATCTCCAAATACGGTTCCAGCCCCTGAACGTTTTCCAGAATTCGTTTCCCGATAACCGGATGTTGCTGGATCAACTGGTTCTCTTCCGCCGTTAAGCGCCCCGGCTTTTGCAAAACTAAATCGGAAATCCCGATCTTCCCCAGATCGTGTAGCAGCGCCCCGGTCCTGATGGTTTCCAGTGCCTGCCCGGAAATGTTCAACGCTTTTGCGATCGCGCACGAATACTCGCTCACCCGCCGGCTGTGGCCCGCCGTGTAAGCGTCCCGTGCATCCAGCGCCTGCGCCAGCGATCCCACAAATTGCACGTAAGCCAGCGTGAGCCGTTCGCGACCCTCGCGCACCGCCTTCGCCGCAAAGTTAAAGCCTCGCGTCAGATCGCGAATCTCCTGAACCCCGCCCGGCGTCTCCGGAAACTCGGGCAGTTCACCCGTCATCGAGCTGCTTCGTAATTGCGCCGCGACCTCAGCCAACGGACGCGCAATCGCGCGCGCCGAAAGCGCGCTGATACCAAACATCGCCGCCAACGCCCCCAACCCGGCCATCAGGAATAATTTCCGCAGAACCGCCTGCAGCGGCGCGCTCGCCGCGTCCACGTTTTGCAGGCTGCGTAAAACGTAGCTGTCCGCTCCCGCCGCGTCCGTCCCTCCCAGCGGCGTCGTTCCCAATGGCGTCGTTCCCAGCGGCAAAGACAGAAAAGTCTCATTCCCGATGCGCGGCTGGCACTCGCTCCCCGCGCCGCACGCCGCCAGCGCCTTCTCGATTTGCGCCGGCGCGGCATCCCGCGTCGCCGCCGCGATAACGGCGCCCTTATGCAGCAGCACCGC
>JALYJH010000612.1 GCA_030775415.1 Acidobacteriota bacterium
GCGCTGAACGTCGCCTGGCTGGATGTGGTGTCGCACTTCTTCGTGCAGGGAATCGACGAAAATACGCTGGCGCAGGCAAAGTACGTGCCGTTTGACAAGTCGAGCTTCGCATTTCCGCTGGAAACGGTGAAGGTGCGCGATTGGGAAGCTGCCGAGGGACGCCACTCCGGAGGCTACGTTCTGGATGAACTGCGGCAAATCGTGCAGTCGCGGATCGATATTGAATTGACGCCGTTCCATCACATGGTGTCGATTGTGATTCCGGTGTGGAACGAAGAGGCGACGGTGGAGCGGGTTCTGAAATCGGTCACGGCGCTGGATTTTGGGTCCATGAGCCTCAGCAAAGAAGTGCTGCTGATCGATGGCGGGTCGACAGACGGCACGCAGGAACGCGCGCGCTCCGTGGGCAATGTGCGAATTTACAGCGTGCCTCCGGGGCGCTTCGGCCGCGGCGCCGCGATGCGTTTGGGCGTAGAGAAAGCGCGGGGAAATCTGCTGGTCTTCTTCCCGGGCGACGATGAGTACCGGCCGGAGGATTTGTATAGCGTTGTGCAATCGCTGATGCAGGGCGGATTCCGCGCGGTGTTCGGAACCCGCGCCGTCAAGTGTACCGATCTGACGGGCCGCTTGAAAAACATCTATGAAAACAACCGGCGTCTGTATCTCACCAGCAAGTACGGCGGCATGATGCTGAGCGTCACTACGCTGCTGCTATACAATCGCTATGTGACGGACGTTTTGAGCAGCCTTAAGGGCTATGACGCCGCTCTGCTGCGCTCACTGGATTTGCAATCGGACGGGCTGGATCTCGAAACCGAAATCGTCGCTAAGCTCTCGCGGCGGCGCGAATATGTGCTGGAGATTCCCGTCGATTACAAGCCGCGCGCGCGTTCCGCGGGCAAAAAGATTCGCGCCTCCGACGGTCTGCGCGCTCTTTTCGCGCTGCTGCGATTCCGGATGAGGAAATAGTAGCGGAGTCCATGCCGGTTCTTTCGATTGTTATTCCGGCTTACAACGAAGGCGCGTCTATTGGAGCGCTCATCGAGCGGATTTTGGCGGTGCCGGTGGAAGCGCTGGGATTTCAAAAAGAGCTGATCATCGTCAACGACGGCTCGCGCGATAACACGGAGGAAATCGCGCGCGAGTGGGCGAGACGCTTCCGGCAGGTGCGCTGCTTCACCCAGGTCCCCAACCAAGGGAAGGGAAAAGCTGTGCAGCGGGGCATTCGCGAGGCGACCGGCGATTTCATCCTGATACAGGACGCGGATCTGGAGTATGAGCCGCACGATTATTTGAAGTTGCTGCGGGGGCTGGACTACGCCGATGTCGTGTATGGCAGCCGCACGCTGGGCCAAAGACGCCAGCAGTTATTTCCGGGGAAGCATCCACAACAAGGAACCGGCCCGTGGCTGGCCGGAGTGCTGCTGACGCTGTGGACAGCGCTGCTCTATCAGCGCTGGATCACGGATACGCTCACGGCCTACAAGCTATATCCAGCCGCCGTGGTTAAGGCGATGACCCTGCGCACTAGCGGCTTTGAAACGGACCACGAGATCACGGCCAAGCTGGTCCGCGGAGGGCTGCGCATCGTCGAAGTGCCGATCGAATACCATCCGCGTTCGCACGACGAAGGAAAGAAGATCAAGCCCGCGGACGGGTTCATCGCGGTGTGGACGCTGCTGCGGTTCCGCTTCACCCAGTAGGCTTCGCGACCAGACTATTTCTTCACCAGGAAAAAATTGGCCTGGGGTATTGTGCCTGATTTTTCGCCGGCGCTTAAATTCACTTCGAGCAGGTTGAAGGCGGGTCCGGGAATCAGTTCCAAAGTTCCTTTCGCTCCGCTGGCGGCGGTCACCGTGAAGGTCTGTTCGCGAGAGTCTTGAAACGCGCCGTCAAAGTTGAACTGGACCGCGGGATTGTCCGTGCTTCCGGGGGGCAGAATGAAGCGTGCGGACAGAGTTCCGGCAATGCGCCCGTTTTCTTCGCGCACGACTAATTCGGCGGAGAGTGGCCTGGTTCCGTGAAAGTGCGCGCCGGTGGATGGGTAAGTCCATGCGCCCAGGT
>JALYJH010000613.1 GCA_030775415.1 Acidobacteriota bacterium
CAAGCTCCTATCGTATGTGGACGGAGGTTCAGCAGCTTTAAAGTCTAATGCACGTCTCGTACGATTGATTTACTTCCCCGTCTGGCGCTACGCCACCTTGGCTTGCGCTACTGACACCTTGATTTGGGTAATGGTCGGACCAGTTATGGCGCTTTCGACATCGGCTTTACTTGAAACGGCGCCTGCCGTACAATCGTTTTGCTTGCTAGGGCGATGGCGAGGTAGGGATCTTCACGGCTGGTCAGAACCAATCGTTGAAGATACCGGGACCTGAACACTGAGATCCACCTGAAACGTTCCTCCGAGATATGTCAGAAGTTGCAAGAACGGATGATTCAACTCGATGCCCGGAACGTCCTCGGCAAGGATGGCAAGCACAGTGTATCTCTCTGCTGAGGCACCAAGCGAGGAAGTGGCTTGTGCGAACTGTGCCACCTTACGTTGGAACTTTTCGATGGCGATTGGGATAAGCTCAGATGCTGACCGCCCTCCGTGTTCTTCGGAACGCACTATCGTTTCAACAACCCAGCCATGACGCTCCCAGCGTTTTCCTGTCTTACCACGAGCTTCCCCGATAACCCATTGTCTGTCAGGACACATCCCTAACCGTTCCGTCAAGATCGAAGGTGCGACTTCCACACTTTCGATTGCCAGGTAGATTGTTACCCGATCATCAAACAATCTATTCATAGTCTGTTGATCTTCAATCCCGTTGGGATCGCCTCCCCAACTCCGCCATTACCCTTAACGAAGACGTTACCCTGAGTATCTTTGTACAGATCATATTGGGCGAGGATAGGGCAACGCAGGGATGCGACCCGAGCGCCTGTGCAAGTCCGGAATGGATGGCGGCCTTCGGGCCGCCGGTCTGATCCGCCCGCCTCTCCATCTAAGAATGGACCATTTTTTGTCCAACTGACGGGGTCCACCTCAGGTTGACAGCGTGCCGCGCGTGCCCTTGACTCGGTCCGCTCCATTGACTACAATTCTAAAAGCTGAAGTAGATTTCCGCCAGTTTTGGAGAACTCGCATGAAAAAACAATGGATCTATCCTGCTTTACTCGGTGCCGCCATGTTCATTCCCGGCGCTTCGCTGCTTGCGCATCACGCCCCGTCGGCAATCTTTGACATGACCAAAAAGATACCATTTAAAGGCACCATCACCAAGGTTGATTGGGTGAATCCTCACATTGTTGTTTTCATGGACGTGATGGGCGAAGACGGCAAGGTCGTAAATTGGAAGTTCGAAAGTAATCCGCCGAGGTGGTTTACCAAAGTCGGCGTGGTCCGGGCGGATTTCGCGGCGGCTATCGGCCAGACGGTCACGGTTGAGATTGTGGCGGCAATTGACGGCTCGAAGTACGGATATCTGAAAAAAATCACGTTACCCAACGGAAATCAGCTTTCTTTGGAAGATGCCCCCAAGGAGGAAATCCATCCGTGAAACTTAATCCTGGAATTCGTGCGATTGCTCTAGCAAACGCTTTGTCGCTCGCCGCCGCAATGGGACAAGCGCAGGCACCCGCATCGAAGGCCAAGGCCGGGGGAGGGATCCGCCGCACTGCCGATGGCCATCCCGATCTCAGCGGTAACTGGGCTTTCGGAATCGATCTGTCGCCCGACGTACTGGTGAAAACGGTGGACGGCAAGACCACAAGTTCTCGCGTCGATCAACGCGCGCGGCACCTGGTGAGGAATGATGTGCCGAACTCGCTGCCATGGGATCAGGCTCCTTCCTACAAGCCTGAATTTCAGGAAAAAGTTAAGTATTTTGCTGCCAACGAGAGCAAGCTGGACCCGGTATTTTATTGCGATAAACCTGGTACTCCGCGCATTGGTTCGCCCCGCAAGATTATTCAGCTCCCTAATGAAACCATCTTTTTGTATGAGGACATCTCGGGTGACACCTTCCGGATCATTCCAACCGATGGACGCGGGCACCGTGCCAATGCGAACCCGTCGGCGTATGGCGATTCAATCGGACATTGGGACAAAGACACCTTCGTGGTAGAGTCGACGAATTTTGTAGACGACACCTGGTTTGGAGAAAGCGGCTATTT
>JALYJH010000614.1 GCA_030775415.1 Acidobacteriota bacterium
ATATATCACCGCTGGCTACGGCGCCCTTGCCACGGGTGGGCGGAACACCATGGCGCTCCGGCCCATCAACAACTTCGACCTGCAAATCAAAAAGGCATTTGCAATAGGCGAAGCCAAACGCCTCGAATTCGGCGCCCAGCTCTTTAATGCGTTTAACCATCCGCAATACACGGCCGGACAAATAAACAACGTCCTGCAAACCCAGACCCTGACTCCGGCTCAACAGAACGTCGTCATTCCCGGGAATGCCTTGTTCGACCGCCCCGACTTGGCATTCAGCAGTAACCCAAGGATGATTCAACTGACTGCTCGATTTCAGTTTTAACCTGGAGGGCCGCCGGGCGCGCGCACTTTACGTACGGTCCACGTGCAGATTATTAGTCACCGAGAAAACTCCCGGGACACCGTTGGCTCGCAAATAAGCCAAGTTTTTGTCCATCTCGGTAGCCGCCACGCCCTCCAGGAAGACGTGTCCATTGCGCACGATAATGTGGATACTGGGCACCGCCTGAATCGAATAACGCTCCATGCCAGCGTCCCCGTAGACCGCGCGATAGACCGCCCGCCGGATTTGATCATCCATGGGCGATAACGGAAGAACCTCGATGTTGTTCACAACCCGATCGACGCCCTCAATTCCCTTTACCGCCTTCTCGGCGTCGGACTTCAAATTGGGTTGCGTCACTTGCCCCATCAGGGTCACCGTGTTGCCGTCAATCTTGTATTCAAAATTGTCAAACACGTTGTAGAACGGCAGAGTGACCAGTTCGTGGCGGACTTCTTTCTGCAAATGAAGCTGATTCTTTTCGGTAGGGTCGTGCTTTCCTTGCGCACTCAGCCCCCCGGCCATCGCCAGCGCTAGCAGCGCAGGCCCCATTAGTTGCTTCTTGGGTTTCATGTGGTAGCCTCCTACTGACCGAGGGTATGCATTTTTGGGGCCGATAGCTGCCGTGAACCGCCACGTCGTAGGGTTGCTAGTACGCTATTGCTTTTTTGAGGCTGCGGGAAGCAGGGGTTTCTTCACCAGACTCACCGGTTTCCGCGACGAAGGCGGCGGTTTCGCGATCCAGGCCAGCCGCAAATACCCGGCAGCCGCGCGCAAACGCACCGCCTCCTTCGGATCGTCAAACAGCGGCAATAGTTGCGGCATGAGCGCAGGATCGTTGCGCAAGGCAATCGCATGCGCCACAGCCGCCCGCACCGACGCATCTTTATCCGAAAGCGCTTCCTTCAAAGCGTCCAGAACCTGCGGGCTCTGGTCGGTCGCCAGCAACATGGCGGTCGTTGCGCGTCCTGAGACCCCGTTATCGGCCATGATCTCCTGCATGGAAGATACGCCGGCACCCAGCCCCGGAACCGGGGCGAAGCCTATACCGTTCTTGATGGCGAACAGCATCATGCCTTTGGGGATGTGAACCAGGCGCAGAGTGTCGCGCCTCTCGGCCGTCAGAAAGTTGGAGTGCGTCTTCGCCTCGCGCTCCAAAATCGCGATAAGAGCCGCGCGCCCCCGCGGATCGTCTAAGCCGAACAACGCCTTGGCGGCCGCAAAACTCACCTCCGCGGCAGTATCGTGCAAGGCCTTGTCGAGAAGATCCGCCGTACCTTTGTCCTTCAAATCCACCAGGCTGGCCACAGCGGCGAGGCGCACGTAAACATCTTTGTCCGAAATTGCATTGTTGATCTGCGAAATGTACGGTTCACGAGGGCCAATCAGCCCAAGAGCGGCTACGGCCTGCTTGCGGACATCAGGATTTTTGTCGCCCAAACCCGCGTTCAGCAGCACGTTTGCTCGAGTTTCCTCCGCGGTGGGAGGAGGCGCCGCCGGCCCTACATTCTGAGCCTGTGTCCAGGAAACGGACGCCAGCAAGAGGCGTCCCAGAACCACATTCCGCATAGCGTGCTCCTCCAGTGCAAGTAAGTTTAATCCAGCCCGAGGGCTACGCACACGCTCTCCACCGGCAGGTCCTTCCAGTGGCGCCCCATATTTTCCAGACTGCTGAACGAGCGTGTCTCCATGCGATCTATGTACAGACGGCCATTCAGGTGATCGATCTCGT
>JALYJH010000615.1 GCA_030775415.1 Acidobacteriota bacterium
TCCGCGGTGTGAGGACCACTGGCGCGGAGGAGCTGGCGAGGGGAGGAGCCTGGGAGCCCAACGTAAGAAGCCTAGCGGCTGGCGGATTGGGCGGCTGGCGGGGTCAGTCCCTCCGTTAGCTCGATGTAGGTGCCCCAGGGGTCAGTTATGTAAGCAACGCGCAGTTTGGAGGCATTTGCGCTAGCGCGGATGGGAGCTTCGGTGTGGATCCCGGCGGCCTCCAGAGTCTTTACAAACTGGTCGATGTTCTTCACTTCGAAACCGATGTGATCGACGGAGCGGCCCTTCGTGGGAGTCTGCGGCATGTCAACCTTCGTAAACGTGAATTCCACTCCGGGGACGGTGGCCGTTTCGAACATGCCGCGCTTGCCGGCGATGGCTCCGAAGTTCTTGCCATACCAGGCCTGTGCGGCCAAGGGATCGGGCAAAAACATATGAATATGATGCATGGCGATGGGAGTGGCGATGGTGGAGTCTTCGATGATCTCGACGCGAACGTCGTCAGGGCCGGCCAGGAACATCTGTTTAGGATTATTGCCGGGCTCAATGGGTATGCCGGCGGCCTTCCATTTGGGCACAAAGTCGTTGAGGTTCGTCACGTGGAATCCGAAGTGGTTAACGACGGAGCCGACGGTACCTCCGGTGGAATCCTGTTTGCGCAGGACGATGAAGATCCCAGGGAACTGCATCATCTGTAACTTTTCGTTGTTGACGGAAACGCCGCCAAGAAGGGTGAAGAAGCGCTGCTGGGCTTCGATATCTTTCACGTTAAGGTGAACGTGTCCAATGGCAACCCCGGAGGCATTAGGCGAGGCGAGCTGCGCCGCAAGCGGCACGATGGAAATGACAGCGAGAGCGATGAGTCTTTTGATCCGCATAGGAACCCACTATATCAGGACGAAGGAGAGCCTGAGCATCGCGCTGAAAGGGGCCCAGGTTCCCGGTTCACTCCCCGCTTTTCGGACGCCAGTGACGCTTCATGGCGCGCGCGAAAAGCGTGGCCTGGCTTGCGGCGGCTCGGCGTATACTACAAAGAGTTCGAAGCCGAAAATGATCTGAGCCGATCGCACGGGGCGGGCGGCGGACCGCGGAAATGGAAGTACAGAAATACCGGTCCAGGCGCGGCGTGAAACCCCGGCCTCCGGCAAGCAACCTGATGGAAATTGTGCGTTGCGTCCTGACTGAAATTATGGAGGAAGCTATATGAAGAGGAATTTTTTCGCCCGCATAGCGGCGGTACTGGTGGCTGGACTGTGCCTGGCGATTGCGCGTCCTGGCCTGCGCGCGCAGGAGAAAGAGGCGGGGGCCAAGCCCGAAGTAACGGCGGCGGAGTTCGCGCGCATATTCAAAGAAAACAACAACTGGGGACGCTGGGGCAAGGACGACATGCTCGGCACCATCAACCTGATCACCGACGCCAAGCGAAAGCAGGCGGCTGGCCTGGTGAAGAGCGGCATCACGGTTTCGCTGTCCCACGACTTAATGACGGAGGGCGCGGCTGACAATCCCGCGGGAAATTTTAAGCGGGAGCTCGCGCCAAATTTCCAAGTGGATACTTATTACTTTCGCTACCATGGCGGATTCGTGACGCATCAGGACGCGCTCTGTCATATGTTCTTCGAGGGCCAGATCTATAATGGCAAGCCTCTGAATACGAAAGACTGCACTCCCGATATTGACAACCTCAAGAACGGAATTGTGACGCGCGCTGTTTTGGTTGATATTCCGCGATTAAAAGGAGTTCCTTACCTGGAGCCGGGCACCCGCATTTATCCCAAGGATATTGAAGCTTGGGAGAAGATGGCGGGAGTGAAAATCTCGGCGGGCGACGCCATCATCCTGCGTACCGGCAGGTGGGACCGGCGCACGAAAGTGGGCCCGGAAAGGGTGCTGGGCAATTCAGCGGGCTTTGATGTGTCTGTGGCGCCTTGGCTGCGCAAGCGGGACGTGGCGTTAATCGGAGCCGACGTTTCGGTAGAAGCGCAGTTGACGCCGCCTTATGTCGAAGGCCAGCCGATCCCGCTCCACACGTTCTGTATCGTAGCG
>JALYJH010000616.1 GCA_030775415.1 Acidobacteriota bacterium
CGGCATCCCCTATCACTACTTTTTCGAACCTCCCATGTGGGACGTCCACTTGTTCGGCGCCTACGACGAACCCATAAGTCTGTTTAAGTCCGGACTACAGGACGACCTCAAAGCCGCCTACGACGCCCGCACCGGCGTCGACCCGCTGGACTTCGGCATCGGCTACAAGTGGCAGCAGAACCAATCCAACTTGCTGCTGGCGATTCGCAAGAAGTAGCACGCCCGCGCGTTAAACTGGTTTTATGGCAGATTCCACTACCCCGGCCGCCGGCCGCACCGTCTTTTGCGTGAAGTTGCAGAAGGAAGCCCCCGGCCTCGACGAAGTCCCCTTCGACGGACACCCGCTAGGCCAACGCATCTACGAAAACGTTTCCAAAGAAGCCTGGAAGGGTTGGGTGGAACACATGAAGATGATCATGAACGAATACCGCCTGAACTTGGGCCAGCCCGAAGCGCAGGAATTTCTGCTCAAGCAAATGGAAGAATACTTTTTCGGCAAAGGCTCCGATCTGCCGCCGGAATTCAAACCGGAAGGCCACTACTAGGTTCTTTCGACCTGATATTCAAACGCACGGATGCCCTCGATATTCACCCACGCGGTGGCAGGTGCATGCTTGGCGCAAGTGTTGGCTCCCGCGTCGCATCGCCGTGCGCTTACTTATGTGGCTGCCGCCACCGCCATGCTGCCGGACGCGGACGTTATCGGCCTTCATTTTGGAATTCGTTATGGCGACCTGCTGGGTCATCGTGGCTTAACCCATTCGCTCCTGTTTGCATGTTTGGTCGCCCTGATCGCCATTATTCCATTCTGGGCCGGCACTGGCGTATCGGAGCGATTCAGAATTGCGCTGTGCATAGCGGTTGTTACGGCATCGCATGGAATCCTCGACGCCTTCACCAATGGCGGACTCGGCGTGGCCTTCTTTGCGCCCTTTGACAAGACCCGTTACTTCTTCCCCGTAACGCCGATTGAAGTTGCGCCGCTGAGCGCGCGGACCTTCTTCTCGGAGCGGGGACTGTCCGTTTTCTCAAGCGAGTTGGTGTGGGTCTGGTGTCCTGCACTGTTGGTCGCTGCAACAGCAATTGTGTTCCGGAAGCGCTACTCCCCCGTCGCCGCCGACTAGCTCGCGGTCCGTTTAACCAGGCGTTCTTCCCGCTTACGCAGAGCCGGCGAAGCCTCGATTGCGATCGCCCCGCGCGTCAATTCCAACGCCCGCGCGTAATCTTTCGCGCGATGCTCGTAGTGTTTCGCGAGCTCTTCCATCGCACGCACACGATAGGGATTGCGGCACGCCGCCAGGTCGTTCCACACCGCCAGCGCCGCGTCTTCGCAGCCCAGCTTGCGCTCCAGCGCCGCAATATCCCACAGCGTGCGGAACAGGATTTCGTCAGGCAGCCCCGCGTCGACAGCGCGCCGGAACAGCGTGCGCGCCTGCTCCCTCTCCCCCGCCTCGCGCAGCCAGCGTGCAATCCCCGCCATCTCTGACCCATGCCGCAGCGGAGCGCTGGCCGGATCCTTGAACGCATACGGCACAATAGCCGTTAGACACGCCAGGGTTAATATATCGATCGAATTGTGATGAAACACCGGCAGCAGCCGAGCCATCTCTCCGCTGCGCACGTAATCGAAATAGATGTAAGGGATCATCGCGCCCGGCACGTCGCCCTGCCGCTCAAAGCCCAGGATCTGCTGCTCGAGCTGTATCAAGCGGCAGCTATCGAAGCGCAATTTCCACAGGCGGCGCGCGCCGTAGAGCAGATCCAGATGCGCCAGGCGTGACAGCGGCGAGCGCGCGCGGTTCAGCCGGTAGCGGGTTTCGAGCAGCGGCTGATCGAAGGTGCGCCCGTTATAAGTGATCAGCACGCGAAACGGCTCCAGGTGCCGCGTGAGCGCATCCAGTTGGCTCGCTTCCTCGCCGTGATCCCGCATGAAAAACTGGCGCACGCGGAAACCGTCGGGCGTGATGCGCCCCACGCCGACTAAGAACGCCGCGGTACCGGTGCCTCCCGCCAAGCCTGTCGTTTCGGTGTCG
>JALYJH010000617.1 GCA_030775415.1 Acidobacteriota bacterium
GCAGGACGCCACTAACGGCGGCGGGCACGCGGGCTCGACGATGAGCGCGGTGACCAAGTCCGGCACCAATTCGTTTCATGGCGATGCTTTTTACTTCATACGGAATGCATCTCTCAATGGGCGGGATTTTTTCGCAAAGTCAAGCGATCAGCTCAAACGCAATCAGTTCGGCGGAGTGATCGGCGGCGCGCTCATAAAAGACAAGCTGTTTTTCTTTGCCGGCTACCAGGGCACGCTTACCGTCAGACGCCCAGCTCAGTTACGGAACACGTGCCCACTGCTGCGATGCTGACAGGGGACTTTCCGCTTACGTCGCCGCCGGATGCGGAAAACTCAACCCGGGCGAGCTAAACAGCAATAATCAGTTCCCGGCGAAGCTAAGCCCGGCAGCCCTTAAGATTGCAGCATTGCTTCCGAAAACGTCCGATCCGTGTGGAGCGGTGACCACTGGTTACCCGGTGAGCTGGCCATGGCGGAACTGCCGTTGTAGCCGGGGTCGCCGGCGAAACTGAAGCCGGGAGGCGCGTTGGGAATAACGGCAACCATCTATACCGTGCGCTCCGGCTTCGCTGTGACTCCTTACCTCAGCAGCGACGTGGCTTTGAACGGTCTTGCTACCTACGCCAGCGCTCAAATAAATGCAGCGTCCGAAACAGGTGCTTGCCGATACATCAATTCCTAATCAGGGCCAGGGCTGCGTTAATATCGCGCCCTGCAGTTCGCCTTGAAATATGTGTTCTAATCTGAGCAGCTTGCAAGCTCGTGCAGGGCGCTCGAAAAGTGTATACATCGCAGTCCGTCCGGTTGAAGCCGCCGAGGAAGCCGATGTGGATACCGTCGTTGTCGACGGCCGCATCCTCAAGCGTGCAGGCAAACTGACGGGGCTTTCAACCAGTCGTGTGCTCGCCGACGCATCCGCTTCCCTGGCCGCCATGCGCCAGCGGGTGGGTGGGAAGCCGGAGTAATCCGCCGCTAATTCCAGACGCCTTAGCAACACCCAAGACTTCAACCGCGGAACTTTTTGCGCGACGAAGGCCTCGGCTCGCTTTAGCGGGCTGCGAGGGGCGCGTCAGGAAGCGTGTAGGCCACAGCCAGTGCGCTCCAACTCGCGGCAGCCGCCGAAATGAATTGGTTGTTGCCGTACGGATAGCCGGTTTCAAAATAGATTTGGGTGGGATAAGCCCGCGTTTTCACCAGCCAGGACCCGTCCTGATACTGATTGCGCAATAGGTACTTGACACCCTTGACGTAGGCATCGCTAGTGGGTGGAACGCCGGCCAGATGCAGTGCGTAAAGCAGAATGCCGGTTGCGTAGGCGTCTGGTTCCATATCGTCGCGCTGCGCCCATCCGCCGTCTTTTCGCTGAGACTCCAGGATCTGGTGAACCACATGATCCACGTCTTTTTTGGGTCCTTTGCTCCAAATCAGCCCCATCACCTTCATGGCCCGGTCTTCAGCCGAGCGCGCGTTCACGTTCAACAGCCATTGGCGAGCGCGTCCGAGCCTCTCTTCGGTGTCAGTTTTATAACCCGGGACCGGGATAGCGGTGAGAGCCCGAATGCCCATTACCGTGCTAGTAACCAGGCTATCCTCCAGCGGAGGACGCGACACTCCATTGGGGGTCCAGTTCCCTTCGGGTAACTGCAGCGCGGCGGCCAAGTGAACCATCTGAGCCGTCACGGTGTCGAGCGGATTTTTTTCAGCGCCCAATGCCATCAAGATGTAGCCGATGACGATGATATTGCCGCCAGGCTGATCGCCTTGCATGCCCAACTCGCCGGATGCCTTGAGCGAGGTCGCGATCTGCTTGAGGTTGGTTTGTTCCATTTCCTCATTGATCGCAATGCCTTTCTGCCGCGCTTCCGCCGCGGCGACCGCGGGGAGCGCCTGGCTGTGGCACGTGAGACATGTGCGTTTCGCGTAGGTGGCCGGTGCCGTGGGCAGCAATAAATTTACGGCGCGTTCCACCGAGAGGCGGGGGTCCGCAATGCCGCCCTCTGGCGGCGGCGGATAAGTCTTCTGGCGCGGTCCG
>JALYJH010000618.1 GCA_030775415.1 Acidobacteriota bacterium
CTCAATGGATCCATCTCATATCCGCAATTTTTCTATCATTGCGCACATCGATCACGGCAAATCGACCTTAGCGGACCGTCTTTTGGAAGTCACCGGAGCCCTCAGCCAGCGCGAAATGATGGCCCAGGTGCTCGATTCGATGGATCTCGAACGGGAGCGCGGCATCACCATCAAGGCCCATGCGGTGCGCCTGGATTACAAGGCCAAAGATGGGCAGGATTATCAGTTGAACTTGATTGACACCCCCGGCCATGTCGATTTCAGCTATGAAGTTTCCCGCAGTCTGCAAGCGTGCGAGGGCGCGCTGCTGGTGGTGGACGCGTCGCAGGGAGTCGAAGCGCAAACCCTGGCCAACACCTATCTCGCGCTGCATCACAACCTGGAAATTATTCCGGTGATCAATAAGATTGACCTGCCCTCCGCCGAGCCCGAAAGGATTCGCGAGCAGATCGAGAGCGTGATCGGGCTGGACGCGAGCGAGGCCGTGCTGGCCAGCGCCAAGAACGGCATCGGCATCGAAGAAATTCTCGAAGCCGTGGTGCATAAAGTCCCGCCGCCTAAGGGCTCGCCTGACGCGCCGCTGCGGGCGCTGATCTTCGATTCTTGGTTCGATTCCTATCGCGGCGTGATTATCCTGGCGCGCGTGGTGGATGGCCGCGTGCGCAAGGGGATGAAGATCCGCTTGTGGAACAACGGCAGCGTGCACGAAGTGGAAGGCGTAGGCTATCAATCGCCCAAACCGATTCCTTGCGACGAGCTGGCGGCGGGCGAAGTTGGCTTCTTGTTCGCCACCATTAAAACCGTCTCCGACGCCCAGATCGGGGACACCATTACTAGCGTGGAGAATCCCGCGGCCGAACCACTGCCCGGGTTTGAGCCGCTAAAGGCCATGGTATTCGCCGGATTGTATCCGGTGGAGTCGCATGAGCACGGCTTGCTGCGCGATGCCCTGGAGAAGCTGCGCCTGAATGACAGCGCCTTCAGCTTTGAGCCGGAACACTCGGCCGCGCTAGGCTTCGGGTTCCGCTGCGGCTTCCTCGGTCTGCTCCATCTGGAGATCATTCAGGAACGTTTGGAGCGCGAGTTTGAGATTGATCTGATTACTACCGCGCCGGGCGTGCGCTACCGTGTCACCGCTACCAACGGAGAAGTGTTCGAGATCGACAATCCGCAGAAATTTCCCGATCCCAGCTTAATCAAGGAAATCGACGAGCCAATCATCGACGCCACCGTAATTACCCGCGAAGAATATCTGGGCGAGATCCTGAAGCTGCTAGAAGAGAAGCGCGGTACCCAGAAGAAGTTCGAGTACATCGGTTCGGGCCGCGTACTGCTGCTCTACGAGATGCCGTTAAATGAGATCGTACTCGACTTTTACGATCGCTTGAAGTCGGCTTCGCGCGGCTATGCTTCGCTCGATTATCACTTGTCGGGTTACCGCCAATCGGATCTGGTCAAGCTGGACGTATTAGTGGCCGGAGAACCGGTGGATGCGCTCTCCATGATCGTCCACAAAGAGTTTGCCTACGAACGCGGCAAAATCCTGATCGAGCGTCTGCGCAAACTCATTCCGCGGCAAATGTTCGAAGTGGCGCTGCAAGCCGCCATCGGCAACAAGATCATCGCCCGCGAGACCATCGCGGCCATGCGCAAAAATGTACTGGCGAAGTGCTACGGCGGCGACATTTCGCGCAAACGCAAGCTTCTCGAGAAGCAAAAGGAAGGCAAGCGCCGGATGAAACGCGTAGGTCGCGTCGAAATCCCGCAGGAAGCCTTCCTGGCGGTGCTGAAGGTCAGCACCGGCAGCGATAGCGAATAAAGCCTTGCCCTGCTAGAGGGCCGGCGCTCCCGCCCGCTAAAAACTCCCGTTGGCGACGCGCGTTTATCACCGACCGAAACCAATGTCAAGGGCGCATTACTGGACTGTCGTTAGCACGTGAGTTGTCCGGTGGAATTAGTTTGCTAGTTGTCCGGTCCAGGCCGGGAGGGCGAAAGTGGCGAGGTGGAACCGAGCCAGATGATGCCCGCCC
>JALYJH010000619.1 GCA_030775415.1 Acidobacteriota bacterium
GCTACACACTGTTCTTCGGCATCCCGACGGGCGTGGGCCAGGTCACCAGCATCCGCACTCTAGAGCGCCAGATCCGTCGTCTAAAAGCCTCCGAGTATCCTGAGATCCGCGAGCTCGCCGAAGAAATTGCCGCCGCCTGCGCCGCGCCCCCCGCCTGCGCTTGGGACCAGCACACTGCCGCCGAGCCTCTGGCGCCTACTCTCGCGCGCCACGTCGCTCCCGATGAGCACGCCGTGGAGTCGCGCCGCGATTTAGCCGCCTGGGCTCGCGCGAATGTTTCCATCGAGCCATCCGTGGTCGATGCCGTCGACTTGCTGCGCCCCAACCATACGCAAGCCGAGATTGCCGCCACGCTGCTCTACCCGGTAACCGATCTGCCCTTTCGTGACCTCTATGAACTGGCCTGTTCCTGGTCCTCCGCCCAGCGCAACGAAGTGATCGACGTAGCGCTCCGCTCGCGCACCCGCCGCGACGAACTGTTGCGCGCCTTTCGCGGCGGCCTTTTCGCGTATGACATCGTCATGGACATCGGGGCGTATCGCGACATGCATCGACATCGCCGCTGCCAGCAGTATCGCCAGGCCTATTCAGGACGCCTGGGGTTCGCCACTCCGCAGGCGCTTCACGAGGCCGGCATCGTCGCTGGCTACGAATCCATCATGAGCGAAACGCTGGCGGCGATGCAGACTCTTCCGGAACCCGCCGCGCACTACCTTCTGCCCTTCGGAGCCCGCTCGCGTTTCCTCTTCAAAATGGATTTCGCCGAAGCCGAATACATCGCGCGCCTGCGCACCGGCGTCAAAGGACACTTCAGCTATCGCCAGGTAGCCTGGGACATGAAACAAAAAATGGAGCAGCTTGAACCCGACCTTGGCCGTCTGCTCGAAGCCACCCCGCCCTGGATCGAAGATCCCCTCCAGCGGTAGCGCCTGCCCGGAGTACGCTAAAGGTTGGCGCAGCGCCTCCCATTGAAAGTTTTAGTGCTCGACAATTACGATTCCTTTACCTGGAATCTGGTGCAGGCTTTGGAAGCCGCCGGTGGGAGTTGCATCGTCCATCGCTCGGACCGCATATCTTTCGCCCAAGTGGAAGCCCTTGCGCCTGGCCGCATCGTGATCTCTCCCGGCCCCTTTGGACCCGATCAATCCGGCATCTGCCCGGAAGTTGTGAAGGCCTTCTCCGGCCGCGTGCCGGTCCTGGGAGTCTGTCTTGGAATGCAAGTCATCGCGCGCGTGATGGGCGCCGCCGTTCGCCCGTCCGGCCACCCGGTGCATGGCAAGGCCGCACGAATCCGCCATGACGGCAAGGGTCTGTTGCATGGCTTGCCGAATCCCTTTCTAGGCGGGAGCTATCATTCTTTGATCGTGGATCCTGCCAGCGTTTCAGAGGAGCTTGAGGTGTCGGCATGGAGTGAAGACGGGCACATCATGGGGTGCCGTTGGCGCGGGCGTGCCGTCGAAGGCGTCCTGTTTCATCCGGAGTCTTTCCTCACCGAGCAGGGCGCCCGCATCTTCGAAAACTTTCTGGAAACTCCCTCTCATGTGGTCTGACCAAACCTCGCCGAACCGTTTGCGCCAGCTGGTCAAGAAGCTGCACTCGGTACTGCCGCCGCCCGGCGCTCGTGGCCCCGCAAGCATCGATCGACTCGATGAACCGTCGCAAATTGGGCCCGGTTTCGCCGTTCTCACTGGCACCAGGCCTCTCCTGTTGCGCAGTCCCTTGGCGACGGTCACGTACTCTAATCGATCCGCAGTCGTCACGGGCCCCGGCGGCACTCTCGAAATTTCAGCGCCTGCCTTCGATGTGCTCGACGCGATGCTAGAAGCCTGGCGCGGCCCCTCCGAAGCGATTCTCGCCGGATTCCTCTCCTACGAACTTGCTGCTGAAATCGAGGACCTGGAACCGATTCCATCGCCAGACTTCACTTTCCCCCAACTCTACTTCGCCTTGTACGATTCCGCCCTAACCCTGGAGAACGATCGATGGAATCATCGGGCAACTACCGCCTGGCGAACTCCACCGCCG
>JALYJH010000620.1 GCA_030775415.1 Acidobacteriota bacterium
TGCCGACGATTACCTGATCTCCTTTCTTTAGGTCACGGAGGCGGCGGCAGACGGCGCGTTTGCCGGCGACCACGATCATGGCGTCCATGCGCTGGTTTTCTACTTCGAGCCAATCGCCTTGATAGCGAACCAGGGTTTTATGATTCGTGGTGGAGTAAAAGTCCTCGGGCGCGCAGCAATCGCGCTCGACGGCGATCAGCTCGGCGGAGCCCGAGTCGGCCGGGGTGCAGCCGAGATCGAGGAGCTGGCTCAGGAGCTGCTCCATGTCGGCCGGGCTTTCGGTTTCGATCTTCAGGCGCAGGTGCGAGTTGTCGGCGTTGGTGCGGCCGATCTCGAACTTTTCGACTTCAAAGCGGCCGTTGAATTCGACCACGGTGTCGAAGATCTGCTCCATGAGGTGCGAGTCAATGAGGTGGCCTTCGGCCTCTACTACTTCCTGTTGCATGGGGTTATCTTTCAGGATAGCGCTAAAAATGGGGACGGAGCCTCTTTTTAGGGCTATTTCATTTCGGGATTGGGATTGCGGGCAAAAAGAGGCTCCGTCCCTATTTTTAGCCAGACGGCCAGGCAGGGTAGCAGCTTTACGACATACAGCTCGAAGAATTGATGGCGCACGGTGCGCGGGACGAGATCGGTGGAAGAAAGCATGGTGAGTAAAAATGTGGCGGCGAGCAGGGCTAGGTTGACCGCGGTGCGCGGTTGGGAGAAGTACCACAGGGCAACGCCTGAGACGGCGATTACATAGCTGGGGGATTCGGCGGCGTAGTTGAATATCGTTACGAAGATCAGGACCGAGGCCAGCACCAAGATGCGGGAGTGGCGGTGGAGCAGGGACATTGCGATCAGAATGACGGCTCCGGCCGCCACTAC
The DNA here is from genome assembly GCA_030775415.1 of Acidobacteriota bacterium. GTDB lineage: Bacteria > Acidobacteriota > Terriglobia > Bryobacterales > Bryobacteraceae > Palsa-187. Next base: position 871 of record JALYJH010000620.1, read on the forward strand.
GTAATTCGAGGGCGGGCTGAGGTGCAGCCAGGATTTGAGCAATCCCATGACGGAGATTCCCAGGCGGGCGTGGTTGAAGGCTACCAGGGTCGAGTACCAGTTGCGGTAGAGCAGGCCCAGTTCGTTGAAGGTCACGATGAACAAAGGGGCGAACGTGAACAGGGCGGCCCAGGCGGCGGTGAAGGCCAGGAGGTTTCGGCGGCCGCGGGGAACTAGCAGGCAGGGGAGAAGCGCGAAGATGCCAAATAGTTTGATGAAAGTCGCCAGGACGATCAGGAGCGCGGGGGCGTCGGGTTTGCCGCGTTCGTGCGCAGACCAGGCGAATATCATCAAGGCGGCCACGAGCGCGTTGCTCTGCGCGTTGGCGACGGAGTTGAGCATGGCCAGGAACAGGAACCAGAGCGCCAGCATTTTTTGGCGGTCGTCCAGCAGGGGAACCCAGCGCACGGCCCAATAGAGCGACGCTGCGTTGACGAGATTCCAGAGAACGGCTCCGAGGGCGTAGGGCAAAAGCGCGAAGGGTGCGAAGAGCAGGGCGAAGGCGGGACTATAGCGGTAGAAATCCCACTGCTCGAAGTCGAATCGGGCGTAGAGGTTCTGGTGGTGGATCAGGTGGTAAAAGGAATTGCGGAAGATGGCGAAGTTTTGCAGAGGCTGGTAGTGGATGCCGTTTTGTTCGAAGGGACCGGAGGCTAGCTTGACAAGGGTGGCGATGACGGCGGCGAGGCAGTAGACCGCTAATACGCAGTTCGGGCGCAGGAGGCACTTCTCGAGTTTTTGCAGCGGAGATGGGGAGGAATCGGGCAACTTGCAGGATAGCGTTTTTGCCCCTTATAGATGGCGGGCCCATTTCGCGGCGCTGATGGCTTGGCCGACGTGGCGCTGGGTGTGTTCGGCGGTGTGGACGAGGAGTCCGATGACGGTTGTGGGGAGTTGTTTGCGGCCCACGGTGCGGGGGGCGGTGAGGGTCGCGGGGTCCAGGTCGCGGGCGGTGGATTCGGCTTTTTCAAATGCAGCGTCGATGGCGGCGAGCAGCATTTCACGCGTTGCTCCGGGTTCCTTTTCGGCCTTGGCCTCCGATATTTCGCCTGGGGAAAGTTGCGCGCCGGTGACGTAGGTCATGAGGCGGG